>NZ_JBHYIG010000390.1:0-7786 GCF_042740015.1 Streptomyces sp. NPDC059037 | reverse complement strand
GGTGGTGGGGGTGCCGTCAATGTTTTGGGGCCCCGCCCCCGATGTCTCTGTCGGACGGTAGCGTAGGCTTCCATGAACCGCGTTGAACTGACCGATGACGTAGAGGACTTCGGCCGCCTGGCCGCCCTCAGTCGAGGACCGGCCACCAGGACCGGCACAACACGGCCCGTGCATGCGGTACGTGCACGTGGACGGCAGGCATATGACCTTCAGGGGTACGCCACGCCACGCGGCGGACCGAGTTCCGGTGTTGCGTCGCTGCTGGATGGCGCACCATGGGCCGCAGGGGGTGACGCTGCCCCGCGGGTGCGCCGGATCGGGCGCCGAGGGGGAGGAGAAGAAACGGTGGACGGGCATCGGCCAGAGGTGATGACGACGGTGTCGGCGGCGGAGATGCGGGAGGCGGTGCGGGCATTGCTGTCCGTGCTGGACCCGGAGCAGGTGCGCGAGCTGCGCGCGGGGCCGGCCCGGCTGGACGCGCCCGAGCTGCGGGAGTGGACGTACCTGCCGGGCGCGCGCCCTGGGCTGCCCACCGAGAGTCTTGGCGACCGGCAGCGCGAGGCTGTCGACGCGCTCCTCGCCACGGCGCACAGCGCGGCGGGAGCGGCGCTGGCACGCGGGGCGATCGAGGTGGAACGGCACCGCCGCGCGATGGTCGGCGCCACGGGTGCCGACCGCTACTGGCTGCGGCTGCTGGGCGACCCGGACGGCGACGGACCTTGGGGCTGGCGGATGAACGGCCACCACCTCGCCGTACACGTATTGATCACGGTGGCCGGGATGCGGGTGACGCCACACTTCATCGGTGCGGAACCGGCGCGCATCACGCACGGTCCGCAGGCCGGCCGCAGGCTGCTGGGGCCGGAGGAAGACCTGGCCCGCGAACTGGTCACGGACCTGGACGTCGGCCGACGGGCGAAGGCGGTCTTCGCCGCCGCGCCTCCGGACGACATCTTGACCCGCGCCGACCCCTTCGCCGATCCAGACCTGCTGCCGACCGGCCTCCCGTACGGCGACATGGCGCCCGGTCAACAGCGGCTGCTTCAGCGTCTGGTGCGCCGCTACCTCGACCGCGCGCCCGCGGCGTACGCGCAGGAGTGCTGGTCCGACGCCGTGGCGCGTGGACTGGACGCCCTCTCCTTCGCCTGGGCCGGTGGCCGCGCACCGGGGGACCGGCACTACTACTGCGTTCGGGCCCCGGACTTCCTCATCGAGTACGACAACACCCAGGACGGCGGCAACCACGCCCACTCGGTCTGGCGGCACGTCCGCCACGACTGGGGCGCCGACCTTCTCCGCGCGCACTACACGGAACAGCACGGGTGACTGAACACTCGGCGAGGCCTGGGCCAGGCACCTGGTCCGGCCTCGGACAGGCCTGAGCCCCGGACACATGGCGCGCCGGGGCTCAGAGCGGACGAGACGGGGTGTGGTCTAGTACGGGCCGTTCACGTTGTCGATCGAGCCGTACCGGTTGGCCGCGTAATTGCAGGCGGCGGTGATGTTGGCGACGGGGTCGTAGCTGTCCATCGACGTGCCGGGCACGTGGTAGGCCTCGAACGTGGGGGCGATGACCTGCAGGAGCCCCTTGGACGGGGTTCCGGCGACGGCGTTGGAGTCCCAGTTGTTGATGGCCAGCGGGTTGCCGGAGGACTCGCGCATGATGTTGCGGTGGATGCCCTCGTAGGTGCCGGGGATGCCCTGCTGGGCCATGATGTCGAGCGATTCCTTGATCCAGCCGTCGAGGTCGTTGGTGTACGACTTCTTCGCCGTGGCAGCGGCGGGCTCGGCGGACGTGCTCTTGCGCTCGGAGCGGTCCGCCCGCTCGGCGGACGTCCTGGAGTCGGCCGACTTCTCCGCGGGCTCGGCGGAGGCCTTCTTGCCGAGGGTGAGCTTGACGCCCGGGTGGATCAGCCGCGGGTCGTCGCCGAGGGCGCTGCGGTTGTCCTTGTACAGCTGCTTCCAGCCGCCGCTCAGGGAGTGCTCTCGGGCGATCTCGGAGAGGGAGTCGCCCGCGACGACGACGTAGGTCTTCGCGGCGGCGGCGGGCTTGGCGTCCGGGGCGGCGGCCTGCGCCGCGCCCGCGGAGGTCGCGCCGAGCACCGGGAGTACGAGGACGGCCCCGCCCGTGCCTGCGGCGGCGATGCCCCGGCTGAGCGGGCTGGACTTGGGACGGCGGTGCTTGCCCTTTGCAGGCATGACGAATTCCTCTCCGTCGCCTACGAGGTGAGCTGTCGGGTTCGGACGGGAGATGTCCGGTCGCACTGGTAATGCGACTTCACCCCGAGCCGATCCGGAATGCGGATCGGCGGCTTACCTGGGTCCCCCGCTCCTGCCGTGCGTAATTGAGTGGGTGGGAAGAGTTGCCGGACGGCGGCAGGATTCGGCGTTCCATCCGGATTGACGGTGACGTTAGGCGAGAAAGCCCGGAAGGAACAAGACACGAATTCGCATAGGGAATGCCTGAGGCCCGACCTTGGCGGCCAGAATGCCCGGCCACCTTTGATCGAAAAGCCCAACTTTCTTTGCGCAGAACGGAAGTGCGCTCGGCGACTCTCGGAACCACGGTCGCCGGTGTGACTCATTTCACCGAATTGGGCGCAGGTCGATTTGCTGCTCGACGGCGTATCAGAGCGTGCCATTTCGCGCGACTGTCCCGCAATGGTGACAGAAATTTCATTCACGCCATAAACAAGTTAAATGAGCAACTATAGTTGCAAATCTGGACATAGTGCGGAGGCTGCTCGCGCCGTCAAAACGGGCATTTCATCTCTAATATCCTCGTCCGTGCCGCCGCAGCCCCAGCCGCGGTGACGCCGCAGCGACGATCCGGTGACGGCCCCTCACTAGGGTCGGCGGCCCGGTGACCGCGAGCGCGCCGCTCGGACGCGGTACCGGACGTGTCCGGCAGGAGGGGGAGGGCTCCTGGACGTCCGGAACCTCCTGGAGCGGCGATTCGGCGTCACGAGCCTGCGCGGCCACCCGGCAGTCGAGGCCGCCTATGTGAAACCACCGGCGGACCTTCCGTAACGTGGTGAAGGAGTCAGCTGTGCCACAGCGATCAGGTGCGGGGAACAGCCGGGGGAACGACCACCCGGCTCCAGGACCAGGACCACTCTTCGGGCGCCCTGAGCTGGTGTGCATCACGCGCGCCGACGCCGGGGTACGCATCACCCCGACCGGCGCGACCGCCGCCGCGGACATCTCCGTGAGCGGTCTCGACGCCGTGGCGGCCCAGGAGGACGTCACCTTCAGCCCGCTGTTCGGCACGGACCAGGAGAGGCTGCGCGCCCAGGCGGGTGCCCCCTCGGAAGGCGCCGGTGCCGACGACGCCACGCTGGAGATCCTCGACCGGATGGCGCTCTTCTTCCATGTCGACGCTCCCGCCGACCAGTTGGACGCGCTGGCCGAGCGGCTCCGCGCGTCGGACGCCGTGGAGGGCGCCTACGTCAAGCCCGCGGCCGCCCTCGCCGTCCCCGATGTCGTACCGAAGAAGGAGAGCGAGGAGACCGAACTCCCGCCGCTCAACGACATGCAGCCGACGGGCGCCGACGCACCGCCCGTCTCCCCGGACTTCACCGCCCGACAGGGCTATCTCGACGCGGCTCCGGGCGGCGTCGACGCCCGGTACGCGTGGACCCTGCCCGGCGGGCGCGGCGCCGGCGTCCGCGTGATCGACTGCGAGTGGGGCTGGCGCTTCACCCACGAGGACCTGCGGCTGAACCAGGGCGGCATCGTCTCCGGCACCGGGAGCACGGACACCGATCACGGCACCGCGGTGCTCGGTGAGATCGGCGGCGACGTCAACGCGTTCGGGATCACCGGGATCGCGCCGGACACGGTCACCAGCGCGTCCGCCTTCTCCATCCCCACGGCCACGGCGATCCGGAACGCCGCCGACCGCCTCGGCCCCGGCGACATCATCCTGCTGGAGATCCACCGCGCCGGTCCGCACGCGACCGGCGTCGGCCAGGCCGGGTACATCGCCGTCGAGTGGTGGCCGGACGACTACCTGGCCATCCGATACGCCGTCAACAAGGGCATCACCGTGGTCGAGGCCGCGGGCAACGGCGCGGAGGACCTGGACCACGCCGACTACGACACCCCGAGGGCGGGCTTCCCCTCCTGGTGGCGCAACCCCTTCCGGCGCACAACGCTGGACGCCGGCGCCGTGATCGTCGGTGCCGGGGCGCCGCCGCCCGGCACCCACGGCCGCCAGCACGGCCCGGACCGGTCCCGCCTCGACTTCTCCAACTACGGCGCCTGCGTGGACGCGCAGGGCTGGGGACGCGAGGTGACCACCACCGGCTACGGCGACCTTCAGGCGGGCGACAACCAGGACTTCTGGTACACGGACCGGTTCAGCGGTACGTCCAGTGCCTCGCCGATCGTCGTGGGCGCGCTGGCCGGCACCCAGGGCGTCCTGCGGGCGAACGGCCGTATCCCGCTGTCGCCCTCGCGGGCCCGGCAGCTGCTGCGTTCCACCGGCTCACCGCAGCAGGACGCGCCGGGACGCCCGGCGACCCAGCGCATCGGCAGGCGTCCCGACCTGCGCCAGCTCATCCCGGCGGCCCTCCAGACGAGCAGCTGGGTCGGCGTCCAGTTCCGGGGCACCCTCGCCGGGAACCGCACCGGCCGCTGGTTCACCTTCAACTGGCCCGCCCACTGGCATGTGGTGTGGACGGTCGTCCCGACCAGCGTCCGCACCGGCGCCCCGCAGATCGGCTGGAAGGTCCGGGTCGAGCGGGCCAACGACACGTACGCGACGTACTGGATCGACGTGACCAACCTCGTGGCCGACTCGGTCGAGTTCGAGGCCCGGTTCGCGGTTCTCGGATGGTGACGCGCGGTTCACCCGGTTCTCGGATGTGAGAGGAAAGCGACGATGCGAGTAGGCACACAGTTCACCGGAACACTCAACCCCGGGCAGACCGGGCGCTGGTTCACCTTCAACTGGCCGCAGGGCTGGCACGTCATCTGGTACTTCATGCCGACGACACCGCAGACGGGCAGCCCGCAGATCGAGTGGGAGACCGAGGTCGAGCGGGCCACGGCCACGACGGTCACGTACTGGCTGACGGTGAAGAACGTCGGCAGCACCCAGATGAACTTCGAAGGCCGGTACGCGGTCCTCAACTAGGCGAGGGGAACGGCCATGAAGGTGCACATCACGGTCACGGAGGACGCGGGCGCGGCCCCGACGGCCGGGCCCGAGCGGCAGCTCTCCGTAGCACGGGAGACCGCCGCCGACGCAGGACCCGCCGCCACGGCAGGGGCTGAACAGGCCATGCCGGCCGACGTCTTCACCACCACCGGACCAGCGCAATCGGTACGTCCCTCAGGCTCCGTCATGGACGGCGGCGAGGCCCCGGCCTGGCTCGCCGAACTCGTCCGGCTCGCCGACGCCGGACAGGTGGCCCGCCCCGGTGAGGAGCCGCAGGAGGCCCGGCAATCCTCGGCGGGCCTGACGACGGATGCCGGCAGCGCGGGGCCGGCTCCGGGCTGAGCGGTCGGCACCAGCCTGCACCGACGTAGTCGGGCGGGCCGCAGAGGAACGCGTTTGCCGGAACCCAGGGTGTGGCTATACGTGCGCCTCGTCCGGGTCTCCGCTGGGTCCCGCAGCCGCGGGACCCGGTCGGGACCGGGTTCGTGTGCCCCAGCGTTCAAGCGATGGGCCAACGGCGCCCACAGCGGCGAAGAACGCACCGAGGAGCAGCCAGCCGATGGTGCCCATGCCGAGCACGACGGTGGTGAGGACGGCGGGGGCGAGCGCCTGGCCCGCGGTGAAGCCAAGCCCGAGAAGCCCTTGGTACTGGCCTTGGGCATGGTCTGGTGCCAGGCCGAAGCCGAGGGCGAAGCCGGCCGAGGACTCCCATATCTCCCCGAGGCTGTGGACGAAGATCGCTGCGACCACGAGGCCGGCGGCCGCCCACACGGGAGCATGCGCGGCCAGGGCCATCATCGGACAACTGAGAAGGAAGAGCAGTCCTGCCGTGCGGAACGCCTTGCCGCCATCGCGCGGGGTTTCGATGCGGGATCCGATTCTGGTCTGCAGGAGGACACAGACTCCGGAATTGATCGCGGCTACCGCGGCCACGGTCCAGCGCGGTGCGTCCGTGTGCTCTGAGATCCAAATCGGCAGAAGCAGCGACACCACCGGGTACTGCAGCCCCATCGCACCATAGAGGGCTGCGAACGTCACGAAAGGACGGTCGGTGAGAGCGATCCAGCGGCGCTGCTGCAACGGCGGCGCCAATGCCCTGTAGTTGGGGAGCAAGAACAGGAGCAGGGCGCACAGCGCAAAGCTGGCCGCGTTGCCGAGAATCAGTACGAGATAGGCAGTACGAGTATTCGAGGCAACTGCAAATCCAGCACCCACGGTCCCCAGAACGACGCCCAGATTGACGTAAGTTCGGAGCTTTGCCCTGAACAGCGCCGGGCGGTCAGTACCGACCCGGACCACAAGGGCTCCCCAGGCCGCGCCGCCGGCGGCTGCGGCAAGCTGGTCAATGGTGGCGACGACCGTGAGGGCGGCCCAGCTCTCGACAAACACGAGAGCGGACATCGCCACTGCCTGAACCATCAGAGCGACCATCATGATCGTGCGCGGCCCACGTCGATCGGCCAGGTGACCCCCCGGTATCCCCGCGAGCAGCCCGATCAAGCCGGCAACGGTGAGCGCGACACCCACCTGCACCGCCGGCAGATCCACGACCAACGTGAAGTAGAGCGCCGACGCAGTGTTGAAGAGCCCATTGCCGACGCGATTCACGAAGCTGGCCAGGATCAGTACCCGCTCTGACCTGCTGCCCCCCGCTATGCGCCGCGCTATTCGGCCGGGCGATCTCCCCTTGATCATGGCCGCAGGCTAACAGCGGCCGCACACACCGTCAGGGGCGCGAAGTCGAACCGGCTGCTGTCCTGCCCGAACCGAACTCGGGAACCGTTTCCCCAGATCTTGCGTGACGTCTTTGACGTGTTGTCGGCTGGTGATGAGGGGATCGAATGAGGGCGCGGACGATGGCGAGCGTGGCGGTATCGGCCTGTGTGGTGCTGGTGGCGTGCGCGTGCGGTCCTGACAAAGCGAAGGAGGACACGGACGCGAAGTCTTCGCAGCCGTCCGCGTCCACATCCACACCGACCGAAGAGCAGTCGGCCACGCCGTCCGCGTCCGCTCGGACCGAGAAGCCGTCGGCGGAGCCGACCGGCGACCAGCCCGCGCCCAGGACGAAGGCGGGCGCGATCAAACGGTACGAGCAGTACCTCCACGCGCTGGGCCGTGAGGACATCGACACGGTCTGCGCAGTGGCCCGGCCCGCCGCGAAGAAGGCAGAGGACCAAGGGCTGGGCCCGTGCACATCGACGTACGCCACCGTGTTCCAGATGATCTCGCCCGCGCAGAAGAAGGCCCTGAAGACCGCGACGGTCGACCCGCAGCGCGTCGCCGTGCGCACGCCCGCCAAGATCGAGATGCCGGTCGAATCGGTCAGGGCTTCGGTCACCTTCTCCGAGAGCGACCTGGGCAGTTACACCCTGGAGTACCTCAAGAACGACTGGTACATCACCGAGTGAACCCGACGCACCGTACGCGTAGCTGCTCGCGCGTCCCCCCGTTAGGCGGATGTTAGTGGGGTGGGAGCTCGGCGTTAGTGGCCCCGATCAGAGTGGGTGTTGTTCCAAGGAGCGAAAAACACCCACAAACAAAGGGGGATATAACAAGCTTGCTCTTATAAAAAAAATACGCATCCGACGACAAAGCAATTGTATATATCGGTGGTCGCCGTAT
>NZ_JBHYIG010000389.1:0-7793 GCF_042740015.1 Streptomyces sp. NPDC059037 | reverse complement strand
GGTTGAGAGGAACACGGGCGGGGCTCTCGTCAGCCGACGAGCCCCGCCCGTGTTCGTACCTGCGCCCCCATGGCCCAGCCCTGTCGCTGTGCTGTTCGCTCACCTTCAAGCATTCGACTAACTATTCAAGCCTTATTGGCGCCGTTATACGACATAGATATTGACGTCTCTCGATCCGCCTATTGACCCACTGGAGAAAGGCAGCGACATGCCTGTCCTGCTTGATGATCTCGACCTCTCGGCCAATGCCGTTGCTCAGAAGGCCGTCGACCCGAAGTTCTTCTCCTCGAAGCTCACCGGCAACGGCAAGAAGATCGGCCTGCTCAACGAGTCCTTGCTGCCGATCAACACTGCCACCAACACCGCCTACGCCATGGCCACCGATATCGAGGTCAAGCAGAGCTCGACGCAGCATGACATCACCACGACGTCGATCCCGCTCGCGCCAATCACGCGCCGCGCTCTGAACGCCGGCGGGTCCTTCACCTTGCCGAGCCCGCACGCCGACGACCGCTTTGCTGTCGACACCGCGTCCAGCGGATTCGACGACTGGGACGTCGCCTTCGACATGACCCCGCAGGCGCTCGTGTTCTACGAGGACAAGTCCGGCGGCAAGTCCACGCGCGACCTCGTCATCCAGTACCGGATGGAGCTGTACTTCTTCAAGAATGGGTTGCCCGACCCGGAGTACGCGACCGCTGTCTCGCGCTCGGCCGGCTACGGCAACCACGACGCCGCCGTCTTCCTGCAGTGGGACACCAGCCCGCTGGAGCACGCCCGTGACTACGTTCAGGACGTGTTCACATCCGCCGGCCTGACGGCCTCCAACCTCGGCGATGAGTTTGACGCGTGGATGCGCCAGTACTCGATCTACGAGCGCATCACGCGCCTGGCCCAGATCTGGGACTCCGAGGTGATTGCCGACGAGGTCTGCCGCTACATCCAGGACATGCCCGCGGGCCCGACGGAGCAGCAGCTGAACATGCTCGCCGTCCAGCTGCGCTACCTGGAAAACTACAACGTCCCGCTGGAGGCCTACCGCCAGATCCACAAGCAGCTGGGCGCGACCTTCTCCGACCAGATCTCCACGAAGCTGTCAAAGCAGAACCTCAGCCTGCTCATGAACCACACGCTCGACCACCTGGAGCAGATGAAGCCTCAGCTGATCGTGCCTGCACAGCCGACCACACCTCCGAATCTGCCGCCCCATCTGTCCAAGCAGCAGCTCGACGCGCTCACCACGCACGAGCCGCTGGTGATGACGCAGGCGGGAGCCGGCACCGGCAAGTCGACCGTGATCCTCGAACGGATCAAGTACCTCGAAGCCTGCGGCGTCCCCGCCTCGGACATCACGGTGCTCTCGTTCACCAACGCCGCTGCCGACAACATCACGGAGAAGAACCCGGACGTCGGCTCGATGACGATCGCCAAGATGATCATCGACATCTACTCGATGAACCACCCGAGGCACAAGGTCTCGGCGATCGACACCATCATCAACTCGATCGACATCTTCTACCCGAACAGCCAGTTCGCGGCGACGTTCCGCCACCGCCTGCTGGAGGTCGACCAGAACAGGACCGGTGCCTTCACGGCTCTCAACACCTTCATCGAGAGCCACTTCGACGAGGTGATCGCCCTGCTCGACCGCATCGAGCAGACGTCGCTGGAGCTGCAGATCATCATCTGCTACCAGAAGATCGACCACATGGCCGAGCCGGCCCACGTGCAGTCGAAGTACCTCATCATCGACGAGGTGCAGGACAACAGCGTGTTTGAGTTCATCTACGTGCTGAAGTACATCACCAAGCACGCTCAGTCCCTGTTCATCGTCGGCGATGCCTCGCAGACGCTGTACGAGTTCCGCTCGGCGAACCCGCGCGCGCTCAACACGCTGGAGGGCTCAGGGGTCTTCGCGACCTTCAAGCTCACGACGAACTACCGGAGCAACCAGGAGATTCTGGACTTCGCGAACGTCGTGCTCGGCGGCCTGGAGACCAACCAGTTCGCCAACATCCAGCTGCAGGCGAACTCGCTCGCCATGCCTACGGCTGACTCGTTCCAGGAGAAGGTCACCCTGGAGTACCGCGAGGTGGCCAGACTCACCGGGTTCGTCACCCAGGACCTACAGGCGATCGTGCGCAACACGGTCATCCCCGACTACGTGGACAATTGCCTGGACCGGGGCGAGCAGGTGGCCTTCCTGGCCTACTCGCGCCGCGAAGTGTCCTTGATCCAGGATGTGCTCGAAAAGCGCTACCCGAACCGCCGGGTCGCCTCTCTGGTCAGCGATCGCGTCTATGCCACGGACATCTTCTCGAAGTACATCAAGCTCTTCTGGAACGACGTCCTGCAGGCACCGCCGGCCAGCGCCCCGTTCGTGGTCTCCCAGGGGATCAAGGACAACATGGACAAGCTGACGAAGAACGCTGCCAACGCCAACGTCGAGAAGGCGATCCTGCGCACGATCTCGGAGTGGTGGATCGAGAACAGCACGGCCATCAACGGCTGGGTAGCGCTCTGCCACCAGAGCACGCTCACACGCGAGGCGTTCTTCGACCGGCTGCGCGACAACCTGCTCTCCTTCGAGATTCAGCGGAACCAGCAGAAGCTGAACATCAACAAGCAGAAGAACCAGGAGCGCAAGCGGAAGAACCTCGAGTCCAAGGCCGACCTGGTCGTTTCGACGATCCACGGCGCCAAGGGTCTCGAATTCGACAACGTTGTCGTCCTCTACAGGGAAGACGCGAAGATGTCCCAAGACGTCAAGCGGATGTTCTACGTAGCCTTCACCCGTGCCATGAAGAGCCAGTACGTACTCGGCTACGGCACTGTGAAGAACCCGCCGATCCAGAGCAGTTACGAACAGATCGTGACAGCTCTGACCGAGCGCGACAAGAAGAACGCCGCTCGCGCCCTCGGCATCGATCCGGATCTCTTGGACGACAGCGACAGCGCTGCTCCAAGCAGCGCCGACGACCGCTCCGCGGTCACCGCGGCCGTCTGACCAACCGCCGCCACCTCATGCCGCAGAGGCGGGTGTTCTCGACGAGAGGCACCTGCCCCTGCGGTCTTCCACACCTCATCCCTCCAAATGACACAGCCCGCTGGGCCCTGGTCCCGATGTCCTGCCGAATCCGCCGCTGCCCACAGGTGTCCCGCCATGTCGAACCGCCATGCCAGAGAACTGAAGACCCACGACATCAACGAGGTGTTCGTAAAGGATCTTCAGAACCGCGAGAGCGCGCTGCGCGCCAATCACGTGTGGCTAGCCCCTGCACTCGATCAGTTCTGCAACGGCCGGGCCATCACCCCTCCCCGCAACGCCCCCGCCGGTCTCACGCTCCTCGAACGCGCGGTGCTCATCGATGAGGCCTCGTACGTCGGCATCTACCGCATGTGGGCCCGCAGGGGGCGGGTCACCTTCGACCTGAACGAGCACATGGCCTCCGAGCTCTACCGCTCCTCGTACGACAAGCTCCCCGGCAGCATCTTCGACCGGCTCCCGTACATCAACCCGCTCGTCGTTCTGCCCGACCCTTGGCCGGTGCGCTTCGGCAAGTCCGAAGGCCTCGTGCGCGGATTCTTCATCCACGGCTTCAACCAGATACCCGAGCGCCAGACGTACACCGACGAAGACATCGAAGGCCTCGGCCTCCTCTTCGTCATCGACCTGCTCGACGAGGAGACCGGTGACGTCAACTACCAGACGTACGTCCGGCTCAACCTCCCCACCTGCCTTGCAGAGTTCACGCTCAGCCAGGCGGTCGAGTTCGCGGCCGCCCGGGCCGAGGCCCGCTGGATACGCTCGCCCGACAAGGGCGCGGTGTACGACATGTTCGAGTCGATGCTGAAGCCCGCGCTGAGCATCCTGGTCTATCTCTGCTGCGACAACCGCGACGTGGCCGAGCCTCCGGTGATCAAGCCGACCCATAAGAAGCGTGCCAAGGCCTCGCTACGGGACCGTGACCCCTTCTTCGTCGAGGTCGGATGGCGGGTCGGGCCCGCCCTGCACGCGGCCCGCCGCCAGGCCGGACGGATCCTCGACGGCGAAGGCATCCCTTCGGGCTTCCAGCAGGCGCCTCACCAGCGTTCCGGACACTTCAAGAAGGTCCGGGTTGGCAGGGGCGGCGCCGACCGGGTCACACGGTTCGTCATGCCGTACTGGGTCCGTCTCGACCTGCTCGCCGAGCACGAGGACCCCATCACCACGGTCGTGCCCGTTGACCCGCAACGGCACGACGCTCTTCGCCGTCGAGGCCTGCGCAACGCCCGCGCGTCTGGCGGCCGAGACCCTTACGCCGACCCGAGTAGATGACAGAGCCCGCAGCCTGGGGCCCGCAACCCGGCGCCCGACCCGGCATGAAGGTGTACGACGAACCGCTCGCCGAGAGCCACGCCGAAGCCTGGTACCACCTCGACCAATGGGCCATCCACGGCGAGGTCCTCTTCGCCGTCAACGCCCTGGCAGAACGCCAGGCGTAGCACATTGCACCCGCCATGTCCTCCTCACGACCTCGGCGGGACGGCGGTGTTCGAGTATCGCTGGGCGTTGCCGCCCGCTTCCACCACGCTCTTCCGCCGAAGAACAGGAACCCACCCATGGACTTTCCCGGCCTGGAACTGAAGATCCGCATGTCGCTCGTGGCCGACCCGGACTTGCGTGTATGTGTCCCCGTGCGGCTGTACTACACGGACTCCGACCCGTACGCGGTGCAGTTCTCCTTTGACGTCACGCCCGACGAGGTGGTCCGGTGGACGTTCGCCCGGGAACTGCTTGCCCAGGGCTTCATCACACCCGCTGGCATCGGGGACGTGAAGATCACTCCGATCGGTCCTCACCGAAACCGCGGCTTCAGCATCGAACTGGAAACCCCCGGCGGATACGCGCGCCTTGAAGGGTCGGCAGCTTCCGTGAACGCATGGCTCGCCAAGACCTTCGAGGTCGTCCCCGCAGGTCGGGAGTCTGAATCCGTCAACATCGACAGCTTCCTCGACGAGCTTCTGACCCACTGAGCCAAGCACCGCCCCGCACGCCCGCCACGGGCCCAGCGCAAGAAGATCCGCGCCGCCATGTCACACGAGCGGCGCGCAGCAGCCTCCGCAAGAACGACCGCCTCGGCGGCCGTGCCGCCGTCTACCTCGTAATCGACCGCTCCCTCTCGATGGAGCACTACTTCGCCAACGGCTCGGTCCAGCGGCTGAGCGACCAGATCCTCAGCCTGTCCGCGCACTTGGACGACGACGGCAAGGTCCCGGTCGGCTTCTTCTCCACCGGAATGCACTCCATCGCGCGAGGCGGCCTCTTCCGGCGTCGGCAGGTCTTCGTCGACGTCGAACTCGGCGCCCACCAAGGTCGCATCGCCCAACTGCACAATTCCCCTGGGAAGCATGGGAGGAACGCACTACCGCCCGGCCATGGAGGCCGTGCTCGACCAATACCACGCCTCCAGCGCATACAAGGCCTCGACGCCCGCCTTCGTCGTCTTCCAGACTGACGGCGCCCCGTAGGACGTGGTGGAGACCACCGACTTCCTCCAGTCCACCCAGGACGAGGACGTGCACTGGGAGTTCGTCCCGTTCGGCGAAGGGGGATAGTTCAGCATCCTCTCCGGTCTTCCGGGCAACACCGGCGTCAGCGCCGTCGGGTCCAACCCGCTGGCCCTGTCGAACGCAGAGCTCTACAACCGTCTGGCCTCGGGCCTTCCGAAGCTGACACCCGACGGGCGGCCGCTCGACCACCGCGCGACCGGCCGCTCGCCCCTCCCGTACCCCAACGCCACCACTCCTAAGGACACATCGTGCGCTCCATCGCCGTGCGGCCGGTCATCGCGACCGCGACCACCGTCATCACCACAGCTCTCACCCTCGCCGGATGCGCGGACCCCGACACCGACCTCGACCACGGCAAGGTCATCGACAAGCGCAGCCGGGCCGCCGAAGGCCCCGTCTACGATCAGATCGAGCGGCCGGCCCCCTGCCGATTCACGCGTACTCAGATGCTCCGGACCACGCTCGCCAAGCCGGGGCCCAAGCCCCGGCCCAAGCCGCCCACTGACACGAGCGATGACCAGCCGGACGCACCGCAGCCGCCGCGCACCGACACCTCGAAGAAGAACCCGCCCCGCTCGACACCGAGTGCCCGCACGCCCGACAAGGGCAGCCCTTCTGCACCGTGCGGGACCACCACCGTGCGCGTCTTCAAGGGATACAAGACACCCGCGAAGTGGGAGCTGCGGCTGAAGGACGGCAATGCGACCGACTGGGAGACCGTCTCGCGCGAGGAGTACGACAGCGTCGACATCGGCGACCGCTTCTGAACTGAACGACCCAGGGATATCGCCGGGCCTGCGTCGACTCGCGGCATGACGCAGGACCCTACGACCACGCGGCCGCGGAGACCAGTGACGTTCAACCCCGCCGCGAACCTGGCGCCGCGCCGCCAACACGCCTGATGCCGGCCACCGTCACCCTCACCGAGTCCGCGCTCGATGAGGGCAAAGGCGTCTACCGCTCGGACAGCAGCGCGCTGCCCATCCGTTGAGCACCGCTGTGCTGCCACCACCACCCACATACTCCCGCGAAAGCGAGAAGTCTTCATGCCCGCATCCACGATCGTCGCCTCCGGCGGGGAGTTCCGCCTCTACGGGGACTCCGTGCAGACCTTCGCTGACCTGCCCGTGGCCACCTACACGATCTCCTTCTCCAAGGTGGCCGGCTACAGCCTGCGCCAGACGGAGCCGCTGGCATCCGCCGAGGAGACCGTCTACGGCAACCACGCCTCCCGTGTACAGCGGATCGTTACCGGCTACTCCGCCATGGACCGCTCGCTCGGCGTCATCCTCTCCGGCGACAAGGGTATGGGTAAGAGCCTCATGCTCCGACTGCTCGCCGAGCAGATGCGCGATGAACACCACCTGCCCACCGTGCTCGTACAGCACGACATGCCAGGGCTCGCCGCCTTCCTCGACGAGCTGGGCGAAGTTGTCGTCGTCTTCGACGAGTTCGAGAAGATCTTCTCCAACGAGGACGACGAGTCGCAGAACCAGTTCCTGAGTCTGTTCGACGGGCTGAGCACGACGAAGCGCCTCTACGTTCTGTCGGTCAACGAGCTGCACCGCGTCAACGATTACATGCTCAACCGTCCCGGCCGCTTCCACTACCACATGCGCTTCGCCTACCCCGAGCCCGAGATGGTGGCCACCTACCTGCGCGACCAGGTGCCCGGAGTGGCCGAGAAGCAGGTGGCCGAGATCGTCGACTTCTCCCGGAAGTACGACATCAACTTCGACCACCTGCGGGCGATCGCCTTCGAGCTGCGCCTGGGCGAGTCGTTCGCTGAGGTGATCGGTGACCTGAACATCAAGCGCAGCGAGCACGACGGCTCGCGAATCGAGGCCCACATCGTCTGGAAGAACGGCGACACCGATATCTTCGATGGCCGTGTCGATCTGTTCAACAGCGACAGCCTGCAGACCATCAACGACTGGGACAGCGGCACCGGGCTGCAGTTCCGCATGCACGACGCCGTCCCGTCCGAGGACGGCTACCAGCTCCCGGATGGAGCCTTCACGCTCACCGACCTCCGTGACGAGGACGACAGGTCGCCCAACGACGAGAAGGACCTGCGTGCCGCCGCGGTGATCCTGCGCCGTCCCCCGAAGTACTCCATCGATTTCTGAGGACGCCCCCATCCGAACCGCCCCGGGGCCCCACCCGGGGCCGCCGGGGGTGGCGGGCCGGGGCACGCCGTGCGGTACAGAAATCAGCGTTAGACCCAGCCCCAGTACCCC
>NZ_JBHYIG010000388.1:0-7807 GCF_042740015.1 Streptomyces sp. NPDC059037 | reverse complement strand
GACCCCGCCACCCCCCCCGCGCCCCCCCCACCCCCCCCCCCGATGTGATAACATCCTCTTTACGTCCCCCGGGGCGCCCCTCCGGCCCCCCGGGCAGCATCGGCCGCCACGGCCGGGCATGCGGCCTTCGGCCGGTCCCGTCCGGACGGCCGAGCCGCCCGGCCACCCCAGCCGGCCCAGAGCGCACAGAGAAGCCCCCGCGGATCTTCGCGGGGGCTCTGTCGTCTGTTCTCTGGTCACCGGCATGCGCCGACCACGCGAGACGCGATGACCTCTCGCAATCAGGACGGCAACGGCATCCGCGCTCACGGCAGTTGAAGGAGCGCCTACGGGTCGGTGCGCTCCTCAGCCCTCCGGGCTTGTGGTGCGCCCGACGGGGGGTCAGCGAGGAATAGCGGCTGCACGCCGCCCCCACTCCCCAAAAGCATGGGTAGACGTGGCTGATGCCGGATGGGGTGCAGGTGGCCACTGACGGCCCGTGTGCAGCTTCCCCGAAGCGGGGGCGGGCTTTCGTCGGTGCACGCCGCACACGGGCCCGGATCGCCGGCGGTCGTCAGTTCCGGCAGGTCTCGGCGTGCTTGCGGGCCGCGAACATCGCAGGGCCGGGCCCTGTGATCAGGATCGGGCGTCGGCAACCCTTGCAGTCGATGAAGTCGCCGCGCCGGTCGCTCTTGATGCGCACCTTGGAGCCCGCCCTAGTCCGCCATTCCCGCGCCATCGCCGTCCCCTTCCGCCGCACTCCCCAAGCCCCAACTACCGTCAATATTCAGCGTGTCGCACTGTGCCCCCACGGCCATGACCCGCGCAATGACGCGTACGCCTTCCGGCCGGATCCACACCACGGCCTCACCGAACGCCGTCGTATGCGGGATCGCCTTGACCAACTCCCCATCGATCCCCAGGGCTTTGGCCGCAGCGTTGAAGTCCGACGCAGCCTCATCCGCAGCCCGCCACGCCGACACGTAGTCAACGCCCCGCGCCCACAACATGTCGTCGGGCCCACCGCCGCCACCGCCACCCCGTGCATTTGCCATTGCGTATCTCTCCTCACCGAAGCCTGGACGAGCCGCTCTCGACAGAACCCCACCCCGCCACACCCCGGCAGTCACACCGAAGGAAGCGGAGAATCCCCCAAGTTCCGTACTCCACACGGGAGATGCTACCTACGGTCACGTTTCCAGTCGCCAACAAAACGAATATTTCTTTGGACTATCCTCAGGAAGATATCGGGCGCATATCCCCCACCCACACCGAAAACGGCCCTCTCTCCGTCGCAACGAAGAGAGGGCCGCGTTTGCTCAACGACACATCGAGGGCGCCGCCATCAGTAGAGGTACGACCCGGTGACCCACCCCTGGAAGCCGCCCGGCAGGCCACCGCCCGAGCGATGCCGCAAGGTCACCCGGTACCAGTCCTGCCCGGTGTCATCCTGTTTCTTTCCCACCAGCCGCACACGGTCCCCCTCATAGAGCAGCCCGAGCACCGCCCGGTTCGTACCGGGCCCCGAGCGCACCCGCAGCCCGTCCACCGTGGCCCGCGCGATCTCCCCGCGCTCGTACCGGCTGTCGGAACCCGCACTCGACTCGTTCGCACCATCCGGCCCCGGGAACGGCACCGCCGACGCCGCCGACGCACCCACCAGACCCAGACCGACAGCCATCACGCCGGCCGCAGCCAGAACCCGAAGACCCTTGAACTTGCCCATGATCAATCCCTCTCAACTCGCCTACGACAAGCGGCAGCACGAGACACCCCGGTCAGCCACTTATCCGGATGAGTTGCAAGCATCGAGCTAACACCGCTTCCAGGTCAACCACTTATCCGGATGAGTGCGTTGCGGAGGAACCATGCCAACGCTGCGGATGCAGCCGGCAGACAGCCGGGGGACTCCGAAGCGTCACGGAAGAAGCGGGCAAAATGCCTTACGTCGGGCTGCCGGCATCAGGGATTCCGTCACCGACGGTGGCGCGTGCCCGCGCAGACGAAACCCCGCACAACTCCGGGTCCGGGGAGTTGTGCGGGGTGGGGGGGGCCGTCCAGACGGGGTGTCAGGCACGCTCCCCGAGGGTGACGGACCAGGCGCCACGACTGATGTGGCAGGTTCCGTCCGGGTCGATGCGCACACGAGCCCCGGACAGCGGGAGTCCGCCCTCGGTGTTGAGCCGGTTACGGATGCGTTCGAGGTCGTCCCATAGACGACGGGGGCCGCCCTGGTGGACGGTCGGAGCGTCAGCCCAGACGCCTTGGGCGCGCGCCCAGGAGCCGTCAGCGTGGACCATCCACGCCGTACGAACATGGTCCGGCCCCTCCCAGAAGCGATGCTCGATGCCCGGTGAGGTCAGTTCGAGCATGGACCACACATCCCACGCCTCTTGCACATTCAGCACCGGGTACCGGCCCGTCGTGACGTCCTCGCCGTCCTGGTCGCGGATCTCGGCGAACCGTTCGCTCAGTCCGGGCGCGTAGTCCTCAGCGTGGCGGGTGCGCATGAACCCCGCCCGCTCTTGCTCCACCCTGCCCACCGCTCCCCCATCGGCCACCTTGTCAGCGGTGATGATCAGCCCTGTGCCGGCCAGCGTGGTGACCAGCCGCCCGCCCGGTCGCAGCGCGGACAGGCACGAGGCAGGGACGGGGTTGAGGGACACGGTGGCGATGATCCGGTCATAGCGCCCGGAGAGCGGCCCCGTGATGTCGCAGACAGCCATGCCCGGATGCAGACCCATCGCGTCCAGCCGCTCAGCCGCCGCCTTCACCAGGTGCGCGTCAACATCGAGACTCGTCACCTGGCGGTCCTGGAGCCGTTGGCACGCAAGCGCCGTGCCGTAGCCGGACCCCGTCGTCACGAGGACGTGCGAGTCGTCAGCGATCATCGCGTGCCGGTACATGTCCACCACGAGACTCGGCAGAGTCGATGACGAGGTAGGTAGCCCGCTCCCCGTCGACTCTTTCGCAAGATCGGCGTGCACAGGGCCGACCCTCGTCACCAGGGTCCGGTTCGCATACGCGGCAGTCATCCAGCGGTCCGGGTCCGAAGGGCCGTCCTGGAGCGTCCACTCGCCCGCAGCGTTGGCCCACCAGCGCGGCACGAACAGGTGCCGGGGGGTTGCCGCCAGGGGGGCATGCCAGCGCGACACCGGGTGTGCCACCTCTTCGGCGAGTCGGGCTGCGTACGGCTCCCACTCGGTCATGGTGTGCAAGCCTCTCAGTATTTCGGATTGCAGGCCGGTGTCTCCGCCGGAGAGCAGTCGCTTCCGTCCTGGTCAGGATTGCACCCCTCCGTCTTCCCTTCGTGCCCGCCGGGTGAGGGCTGACACGAGTCTTCGGCCGGAGTGCACGTCTGCGGAATGCAGCTGCCTTCCCACCGCGGAATCGTGGCCATGTGCCCCCGCCATTCGGGACCGGTCAGGATCTCGCGAAGGGTTCGATCCCGGAGCGTTCCAGCAGTCAGCCACCGGGACATCACACACGGGGTCACCACCCCATCGGGGTTGATCGCCGCACGGTCCGTGCCGCACCGCCCGCACAGCTCGGCCGGGTTGTGGACCGGGAGGCCGCCGGACTCACCGTTTCCGATGGCGCGGACCCGGTCGGCTCGGATCTCGCCCGTCACACCGATGCGCCGCAGCTCGGCCCGCGCGCCGTCGATCTGCTGCTCTTCGAGGACGTGCACCAGGGAGGCGCGCAGCGGGATTCCTCGCCGGATTGCCTCGATGATGTTCGACTTGGTGCGCGCGTACGAGCCCCGACCACCAGTGATCTCCTCGTGTTCCGCAGCACTGTTGCTGTAGTAGCTCGTCGCCAGGCGGACACCGGGACGGGCGAAGATCTCCCACATCGAGGGACGGACGTGGACGAGGTTGGTGAAGACCTCCACCTCCATCCCCAGGCCAAGCGCGCGGCTGATGAGCTGCGGCAGGTACGGATGCAGTGTCGGTTCACCGCCGATGTACTGCACCATGACGACCCCGAGCCCTGCGGCCTGGTCGAGCAGTTCGAACCAGTCATCACGCGTCATGCTGCCGTGATTGCCACTGGGCCCGGACTGGGCATAGCAGTGGGACGCGCAGGTGTTCTGACACTGGCCGGTGATCTCCAGCGCAAGCGAACTGAGCTGACCTTTGGCCGTGTTGGCCGGACCTTCCGTGATCACTGTCATGGTGGCGCTCCCTTGGTGTCGTTGCGTCCTTCGGTTCTTGCGGCCCCTTCTCGGCCTCCGACAGTCGGGGAAGGGATCTCATTGACTGGTGCTGGACGGCCCGCTCTGGCCGTTGTCCTCGCCAGCGCTGTGAGGAGCGATCAGAGCGGGCCTTAACCGCCCCCGCTGTGGAACTTCCCGCGTACAGCAGGGACGGAGTTCGTCGTTCCTGACCACCCCCGTCCAGACCGAGCCGGCGCCCTCAAGATCTAGCCAGGGGTGGCGTCTTAGCGAGCAACCAGAGCGCTCAGGTCTCGCCGTTGGAGCTGAAGACCGATCATGTAATTCAGCTCGGCGATGCACGCTGCACAGCCGTACATGTCTCCGGACCCCGTGGGCGCCGATACGGTGCCAATCCAGAGCACCCACACCCCTGCGCGACGGCAATAGAGCATGCACGCGCCAGTGGTCCAGCTACCTCGTCCTGCCCTCACGTAGATCAGATCCTCGGGCTCAACAGGAGCGGGACCAGTCACCGAGGCGCCCCGATCCGCGCGGGACGGTAGACCGTCCCCGAGCGAACCATCACCCAAGGGCCGTGCCCCTCAAGTTCCAGAATCTTGCCGCCGCTTGCGGACTTGCATCTCATGTCGACGACTTCGCGGTACGCCCCTGCCACCCACACGTAGTCGTGCACCTGAACATCACTAGGGAGAGCCTGAACCGGCTTGGTGCCGGAAGGCGCCTCTTGATCCACTGCCTCCGCCGCCGGCATGCAGTACTCGTCCCGGACATCCCACCGTGCGCCGGCCTCGCTCTCAACACTGAGCGCTGCTCCGCAGGCACTGCGGACGGTGGCGAAGGACTTCCGCCGCCGCTCCCACACCTTGTCGCCCGCCTTGAACTTGCTCACCGGACCTCCCTCCCCAGAGCCCGGCAGACCTGGTGCCCTTCACCAAGGCTCACCGAACCGAGATGGATCCGAGGTTCTACAGGACCCCAGTCGACACGCATCTGAGGGAGCGTCACCCCATGATCCTTGAACGCGAGAGTCAAGGCCTCAAAGGTGTCCTGAACGATGTTGCCCTCGGCTTCTCTGAGATCTTCAGCCTGCTGTGGCGAGTCCATCGGAGCCCTTCGGATCTGTACGTTCTACGTCACTGTGTGTGCTCCACCGTGGCCCCAACGTGGGTACTCTCTAAAGGGGTTCGCGTCCCGACCTGCACATTGGGCGGTTAGGCATATGCCAAACCGCTTGACCTGCGGGAAGGTGACCGCCTCAGGCAGTGACCAGCCAGGCGGGCAGGGGGAATTTAATGGGCTTAGAACACGAGTCCGTAGACGACAAGACCCCTCGGCAGCGGTTCGCCGAGGAAGTGCGCAACGCTCGCGAGTTGTACTCAAAGGGGCGCCTAAGCCAAACGCAGTTGGCACGCCTACTGCGCACGTCTAAATCAACGATCAGCCGTGTTGAGTCGAGTGAGTCGGCCATCCCCCCTGAGTTGCCACCCGCGCTTGACGAAGTCTTCGGTACAGACGGACTGTTCAAACGCCTCGCTGAAGAGGTAGCCGCAGAGTCGTTTTCCGCTCGGTACCGCCGCCGCATGACGCTGGAGCGGCACGCCACAGCCGTATGGGAGTGGTCCCCCACAGTTGTCCCTGGTCTGCTCCAGACAGCCGGATACGCTCGGGCCATTCTCCGCATGGGCGACAAGAGGGCAACTGAGCAGGAGATTTCGGCAGAGGTCGGCAAGCGACTAACCCGGCAAGACATCCTGCGCGGCGCTTCGCCGCCTGACCTCCGCGTGGTCCTGTGTGAGTCCGTCCTAATGCGCAAGGTGGGTGGACAGGGCGTGATGAAAGACCAACTCGCCTCTCTGCTGATTCACGCGGAGCGATCGACAACCAAGATTCAGATCTTGCCTCTCGACGCAGACGCACACCTGTTTATCGACGCTGCCGCAACATTTCTCACAACCCCAAGTCACATGACTGTTGTGTGCGTTGAGGGCTACCGTACGGCTGGAATCATCGAGGACCCAGACCACGTCAGGGCAGCCGTGCGCGCTTACGATGACCTTACGGGCGAGGCTCTGTCAGCACGAGCCAGCGCGGACCTCATCAGAGAGCAACTGGAGAGACTGTGAACACGACCAACCCACCGGCAGACCTTGTCTGGGTCAAGTCCAGTTACAGCGGCGCTGAGGGTGGCAACTGCGTTGAGGTTGCGACGGAGCCCATGACCGTTCACGTCCGCGACAGCAAGAACCTTCAGGGCTCAGCCCTCGCCCTGTCTGGCACCCAGTGGGGGGCATTCGTCGACTGGATCGGCGCCTGACCCAAGCAGGCGCGTAGCGGAAAGAGGGCTTCACCCACTGTGGGTGAAGCCCTCTTTCCGCTCAGGGATCTACCCCGTGTATCAGCAGGCATTGACCTGGGTGACGTCGACGCCGGAGCTCGTGACGGCGGTCCGCTCGGCCAAGCAGTTCCTGACGTACGTCGCGTCGGGCCCGTTCCAGTACGCGATCGCCGAGGCGCTTGCCCTGCCCGACACGTACTTCGCCGCCTTCCGCGAGGACATGTGCGCCAAGCGGGACCTGCTCGGCGCGGGCCTGACCGCGGCGGGCTTCGACGTCTACCGCCCGGCGGGCACGTACTTCATCACCACGGACATCCGCCCCCTGGGCGAGTCCGACGGCTTCGCCTTC
Organism: Streptomyces sp. NPDC059037; assembly: GCF_042740015.1. Taxonomy (NCBI): domain Bacteria; kingdom Bacillati; phylum Actinomycetota; class Actinomycetes; order Kitasatosporales; family Streptomycetaceae; genus Streptomyces; species Streptomyces sp. NPDC059037. Next base: position 964 of record NZ_JBHYIG010000388.1, on the reverse strand, counting down.
TGCCGTGCTCTGCCGGAACGCATCGGCGTGGTGGCCATCCCGAACGCGGTCTTCTACGACCACCGGGACGTGGGGGCACCGTTCGTACGGTTCGCCTTCTGCAAGAAGGACGAGGTCCTGGCCGATGCGGTCTCCCGCCTGAAGTCGCTGTAGCCGCCGACCGGTCCCGTCACGCACGAGAGCCCGGCCGAGGTGATGCACCCCGGCCGGGCTCTCGCGTACGTATGTGAAGCGTGCAGGCTCAGGCCTCGTCGTCGCCGGGCTTCTCGTCGCCGTCGGCGGAGTCGACGTCGGCCTCCAGGCCGAGCTGCTCGACCAGCCAGCGGTCGAACTCGATCGCGGCCCGCACCCAGCTGACCGTCGACGAGACGAAGTGCTCGAGCGCGACGCCGGTGCCGATCAGCATCTGCGCCTCGCCGATGAGGCGGACGGTGCCGTCGTCGTGGGTGTGGGTGTAGACCTTCGGCCACAGCGTGCGGCGGTTCCAGTCGTCGATCGACTCGAGGAGCTGCGCCTTCTCGTCGATGCCGTGCGCACGGTCGTAGAACGTCCGCACCGAGAAGACCTGCTGGTCACCCTCGCCACGGAACATGAAGTACGTGCGGAACTCCTCCCACGGCGCCGCGAGGTCACCCTCTTCGTCGACGACGTGCTTGAGCTCCATCTGGTCCAGAAGCTGCTTGACCAGGTCCTGGTCGGGGACAACGGGGCCCACCGGTCCATCGCCCTGCTGCGGTTCGGGCTGTCCCCCGAAATTCGGAATCGAGGACGGGTCGATGCTCACGTGCTTAGTCCCTTCGTACGGATTCCGCCATCCTCTCCCAGGAGGGGCCCCCGATAGCAACCCCGGCACCGCGTCTGCCCAGATTCCACCGTCGCCGACCGCGGACCGTGGTCCGTCCTCGCGCAGTTCCCCGCGCCCCTGAAGGGGGGGGGGGGCGAGTCGCTGCAACCCCCCCCCCCC
>NZ_JBHYIG010000387.1:0-7865 GCF_042740015.1 Streptomyces sp. NPDC059037 | reverse complement strand
TCACCCCGACCCCCCCCCGGCCCCCCGCCGCCCGCGGGCCCCGGGGGCTCTCTCGTGCTTGAGGTCGTGCTTGAGGTCGTGCTCGAGGTCAGTCGGCAAGTTCAGCCGGCGGCGTCCGCTTGTTGTCGACCTTCTCGATGCGCTCCAGCTCGCCCCACACGATATAGCGGTAGTTGGACGTGTAGACCGGCGTGCACGTCGTCAGGGTGATGTAGCGGCCCGGCTTCTTCGCGCCCGATTCCTTGGGGATCGGCTTCAGGACCTTCACGTTGTACTTCGAGGTCTCCGGGAGGGTCGCGTAGACCTTGTAGACGTACCACTTGTCCCGGGACTCGTAGACGATCGCGTCGCCCTCCTTGATCTTGTCGATCTTGTGGAACTTCGCGCCGTGACCGTCGCGGTGCGCGGCCAGCGTGAAGTTGCCTTCCTTGTCCTCAGGGAGGGCCGACTTGATCGGGTCTTCGTAGTAGCCCGCGACGCCGTCGTTGAGGATCTTGTTGCTGGTGCCCTTCTTGATCAGCACCTCGCCGCCGCCCATCGCGGGTACGTGCAGGAAGCCGATGCCGTCCTTGGTGTTCAGGTTCCCGGGGCCGCCCGCCCAGCGGTCGCGGACCCTGTCGCCCTGCTTGTGCGCCTCGCGGTCGGCGATGACGTTGGTCCACCACAGGGAGTAGACGACGAAGAGGCCGAGCACCAGGCCCGCCGTGATGAGGAGTTCACCGAAGACGCTGACCGCCGTGGCGATGGGCCCGCGGCCCCGCGGCCGCGGGGCCGGCGTCTCGGCCTGCTTCTCGTCGTGGTCGGCGTGGTCGGTCGTCGCTGCCACTGGATCTGCCCCGTTCTCACCGTGCTAGTTGACGAGCGCGCTCGGCTTTCCCTTGCCGCGCGGCCGTTCCTCGACCATCTTGCCCCAGACGATCATTCGATACTTACTCGTGAATTCCGGGGTACAGGTGGTCAGTGTGATGTACCGGCCGGGTTTGGTGAAGCCCGAACCCTCGGGGACCGGGGCGATCACGGAGATGTTGCCAGGGCTCGTCTGCGGCAGGATGCTCGCCATCTTGTAGACGAAGTACTTGTCCTGCGTCTCCACGACGATGGGATCGCCCGGTTCGAGCCGATTGATGTAGCGGAACGGTTCGCCGTGGGTGTTGCGGTGCCCGGCGACCGCGAAGTTGCCCTGCTTCGCGTCCGGCATCGGGGTCTTGGTGCCGCCCTCGTTGTAGTGGCCGACCATGCCGCGGTCCAGGACCCCCGACTTGTCGATGCCCTCGGCGATCGGCACGACCACGTCGAGGCGGGGGATGTGGAGCAGGGCGAAGCCTTGCCCGGGTTCGAAGGCGCCCGGCTTGCCCTTGCCCTTCGCCCACTCCTCCTGGAGGTCGTTGGCGGCGCCGTTCGCCTGCTGGTGGGCACGGATGTTCGTCCACCACAGCTGGTACGTGACGAAGAGAAGCATCAGGACGCCGATGGTGATGAAGAGTTCGCCGACGCCCCGGCTGATCACCGTGCCCGCGGAGGGCTTCCGGGCGCGCTCGGCGCGACGGGCCTCGACGCGGGAGAGGGGGGCGGCGGACTCCGCTCTGGAGGCGGCCGGCGGGCTCCCCTTCTTGGCGGCCTTGCGGCGGGCGGCCCGGCCTCCTGTGGGGCGCTCCGGCTCCCGCTCTGGCTCTGGCCGCGGCTCTGGCTCTGGCTCTGGCTCTGGCTCGACTATTCGCCGGGTGTCCGCCGTGCGCAGGCCCACCGTCTCGTCGTCGAGCGGCGGCTGGGGCTGCGGCTGACGCTGCGGCTGCGGGGCGTACGCGCCGTACAGCTCCTCGTACGTCGGTTCCCGCGCCGGCTCCGGCTCCGGCCGCTGCTGCTCCCCGTACCAGTCACGGGCGTACCCCTGAGGGTCGTACCACTCCGGCTCAGGGAACTGCGGCTCCGGCTCCGGAGCAGACTGCCCGCTGCGGAACCACGGCGACGGATGCTGCCCCGGCAGCGGATCCGTCAGCGGATCGGCGAGATGGTCGACTGCCGCCGCGAACGCCCCGGGCTCTTCGTACGATTCCTGCTCCTCGTACGACGCGTACTGCTCGTCGTACGGAACTCCGGAGGAATCGCGCTCGGGGCGCAACGCGGTCACGCCGTGGCCCTGCCCACCACCGGGGCAAGACCGCTCGACCGACCGACCGCCCCCTTGTCCCCGCACTCCACCAGCCAGTTGGCGAGCATGTGGTGGCCGTGCTCGGTGAGCACCGACTCGGGGTGGAACTGCACGCCCTCGACCGGCAGTTCACGGTGGCGCAGGCCCATGATGATGCCGTCCTCCGTGCGCGCGGTCACCTCGAGCTCGGCCGGCACCGTGGCCGGCTCGGCGGCGAGCGAGTGATAGCGCGTCGCGATGAACGGCGAAGGAAGACCGGCGAAGACACCCTTGCCCTCGTGCACGACCGGGGACGTCTTGCCGTGCAGCAACTCCGGCGCACGGTCCACGACTCCGCCGTACGCGACCGCCATCGACTGCATGCCGAGGCAGACGCCGAAGACGGGCACTCCGGTGTCGGCGCAGTGCCGCACCATGTCGACGCAGACACCCGCCTGCTCGGGGGTGCCGGGTCCCGGCGAGAGCAGGACCCCGTCGAAGCCGTCCTGCGCGTGCCGCAGCTCGACCTCGTCGTTGCGCAGGACCTCGCACTCGGCACCCAGCTGGTACAGGTACTGGACGAGGTTGAAGACGAAGCTGTCGTAGTTGTCGACCACGAGGATGCGGGTCGGGCGTCCGTCGATGCTCACTGGCCGTCCACCGTCACGTCGTTGAAGGGAAGAAGCGGCTCGGCCCACGGAAAGACGTACTGGAAGAGCACGTAGACCACCGCGAAGACGAGCACCAGCGAAAGCAGTGCCCTTACCCATGCGTTTCCCGGCAGATGCCGCCAGATCCAGCCGTACATGCCGTCCCTTCCGTAGCCGTACGGCACCAGACTAACGGCGCAGTGCCTCCGGTTTCCCGGCCTCGACGGGCTGGGTGGCATCAAGGTGTGCCCAGACGATCAACCGGTGGCTGTGGCCCCACTCTGGCTCACAGGTCGTAAGCGTGAGGTAACGGCCCGGCCCCTCGTACCCGGACTTGCGCGGCACCGGATCGATGACACCGATGTCGCCGGGCAGCGTCTTCAAGGGCTTGTTGTCGATGCGGTACGTGAACCAGGTCGTGCCGTCGGTCAGCACCACGGGGTCGTTCGGGCGCAGCTTCGGGAAGTCCTTGAAGGGGTCTCCGTAGGTGCGGCGGTGGCCGGCCACGGAGAAGTTGCCCTTCTGGCCGAGCTGAGCGGTGTCTCCGTAGTGACCAAGTCCCTTTTTGAGTACGTCGGTGCCGGTGCCCTGGAGCACCGGCTTGTTCCACGTGAAACCAAGCCGCGGGATGTACATCACGGCGAACGGCTTGCCCTCTTCGTAGGGGCCCGGCTTCGGAGGGCTCTCCTCGGAGCCGCCGGCAGGCTTGTCGTCCGTCCCTGTCGACATCGATCCCTGCGCCCACTGGTCCTGGAGCTGGTCGATCTGGCTGTCCATGGCGTTGTCGGCCTTCACGCCGGTCCAGAACAGGACGTACGCAACGAAGAGCACGATCAACGTGCCGATGGTGATGCACAGTTCGCTGAACGTCCTCAACAGCACTCGCACCGACACCGGACGGTCCCTCCCCGGGTGCTACTCCACTGCTATTCCACGGGCTTCGCGTAGTGGAGATCCACTGTGCCCGAGTAGCCGGGAAGAGTCACCGCCCCGTCGTCGTCGACTTTCCAGCCGAGGCCGTAGGCGTTCACGTACAGCATGTAGTTCTGGATCTCCGGGGAAGCGGCGAGCGCCGTCCTCAGCTTCTCCGGGTCGCCGACCGCGGTCACCTTGTACGGAGGCGAGTAGACGCGGCCCTGGAGGATCAGGGTGTTGCCCACGCAGCGGACGGCGCTGGTGGAGATGAGCCGCTGGTCCATGACCTTGATGCCCTCGGCACCGCCCTGCCAGAGAGCGTTCACCACGGCCTGCAGGTCCTGCTGGTGGATGACCAGGTCGTTGGGCTGGGGCTCGGGGTAGCCGGGGAGCTTGGCCGTGGCGCCCGGCGGGGCGTCGGTGAGGGTCACGGAGACGGCCTCACCCTTGACCTTCTTGGTGCCCGCGTTCTTCTCCAGGGCCTTGAGCCGCGCGTCGTCGGCCTTCGTGCCGCCGTTGTCACGCTCCGCGAGCGCCTCGACGTCGTCCCGCAGCGAACCGTTGGACTCGTCCAGCTCGCCGTTCTTGTGGCTGCGCTCCTGGATGAGGTCGGAGAGCTTAAGGAGGGACGCATCCGTGCGGATGTTCGTACCCTTGGCAGTGTTGAAGCTGGTGAAGAAGATGAGGCCCGCGAGGGCGAAGACGGCAGCCGTCAGCAACCGGACCGGCCGCCAACGGGGACGGCGACCCTGACCTGTGGGGGAGTCGGCAGAATTGCTCAACGTACCCTTATCTCCTTCAGCGCCGCGGAAGCACTACGCTAACGGACGCCCGGGGGAGGGCTCAGCTCCCCGTATCGACAGGAGAGACCCTCGTGCCGAAGTCACGGATCCGCAAGAAGGCCGACGATTACACGCCGCCCGCGGCGAAGAAGGCGACGAGCATCAAGCTGACCAGCCGTAGCTGGGTGGCGCCGGTGATGCTGGCGATGTTCCTCATCGGGCTCGCCTGGATCGTTGTCTTCTACGTCACCGACGGCAAGCTGCCGATCGACCCGCTGGGCAACTGGAACATCGTGGTCGGCTTCGGCTTCATCGCCGCGGGGTTCGGCGTCTCCACGCAGTGGAAGTAGCGCGGCCCGCGCTGCTGCCGCACCGCATTCCCCGGCGGCGAGAGCAAGCCTTGCCCTGAGTTATCCACAGCGCTATCCACACTGGGGAAAAAGAAAGACGATCTGTGGATAACCCACTCGGTGTTGACGCCGGTGTGACTGCCCGATCGCCATGCAAGCCGCCGCAGGCCCCTTGTCCTTCCTGGGAAAACCCAGGTCAGCGACAAGGGGCACTGTTGTTCCCCACAGCATGCACAAGATCCGCCACACGCTGTGGACAACAGGGAGCGGGACGCACCGGCTCAGACGAGGAACGCACAGGCTCAGACGAGCTGTGCGCACCTGCTCAGACGAGCTGCACGGTCAGCTCAGACGAGCTGGGCGGTCAGCTCAAACGAGCTGGGCGGTCCTGACGACCACGGCGACCAGGACCACGAGCAGCACCACGGCACAGGTCCCCCACTGCACGAGCGCACGCCGCTCACGGGGCGCGTGCACCATCCCGTAGGCGATCGCGACACCGGCGACCAGACCGCCGACGTGCGCCTCCCAGGCGATGCCGCTCCATGTGAAGGTGAACAGCATGTTCAGCGCGAGCAACGCGATGACCGGGCGCATGTCGTAGTTGAGGCGCCGCATCAGGACGGCGGTCGCGCCGAGCAGACCGAAGATCGCCCCGGACGCGCCGAGCGAGGCCTGGCTCGCGTCCGCGACGACATAGGTCAGGGCGCCGCCGGCCAGGCCGGAGAGCATGTACAGGGCGAGATAGCGGGCTCGGCCGAGCGCCGCCTCCAGCGGACCCCCGAGCCACCACAGGCCCAGCATGTTGAACGCGATGTGCCAGATCTCCTGGTGCGTGAACATCGACGTGACCAGGCGGTACCACTGGCCCTCGGCGACGCCGTCCTCCGCCACGAAGGGGTAGGGAGGCCACTCACCGACCAGGACGAGCTCGTTCACCAGGCGGTCGCCGACGGCGAGGACCGCGATGAACACCGCCACGTTGAGGCCGAGCAGGATCTTGGTGATGAGGCGCGGGTCGGCGGCGATCGAGCCGCCCGCGATGGTGCGCGGCTGATTCGCCGCGGGCGCGTGACCGGTGCCCGAGCCCTCGCGCACGCACTCGGGGCACTGGAAGCCGACCGAAGCGCTGATCATGCACTCCGGGCAGATGGGCCGCTCGCAGCGGGTGCAGCTGATGCCGGTCTCGCGGTCCGGGTGACGGTAGCAACCGGGCAGGTGCTGCGCGTCCCGCGGCCCCTGCGGGCTGCCTGGTGCCTGATCCATGGGGTCCCCTCAATCTCCGTACGAAGGCACAGTCGCGCGCACGTGGCGAACGCACCGCCCCGCCCTTCCTTACGGATGGGCGGGGCGGTTTGGTTCCCTGGCGCGTACGCCGGGGTCAGGCGCCGCGGGTCTCGATCACCACGGACTCGATGACCACGTCGTTGACCGGACGGTCGGTGCGCGGGTTGGTCTGCACGGCCGCGATCTCGTCGACGACCTTCTGGCTCGCCGCGTCCGTGACCTCACCGAAGATCGTGTGCTTGCGGGTCAGCCAGGCGGTCGGCGAGACCGTCACGAAGAACTGCGAGCCGTTGGTGCCGGGACCGGCGTTGGCCATGGCAAGGAGGTACGGCTTGTCGAAGGCGAGGTCGGGGTGGAACTCGTCCGCGAACTCGTAGCCCGGGCCGCCCGTGCCGTTGCCCAGCGGGTCGCCGCCCTGGATCATGAAGCCGCTGATCACACGGTGGAAGACGGTGCCGTCGTAGAGCCGGTCCGAGGTCTTCGCACCGGTCTCAGGGTTGACCCACTCACGCTCGCCCTGGGCGAGTTCCACAAAGTTCTTGACCGTCTTCGGCGCGTGGTTGGGGTGCAGCAGCACCTCGATGTCGCCGTGGTTGGTCTTCAGGGTGGCGTAAAGCTGCTCAGCCACGGTCTGCCTTCCGTTGTCCTCTGTGACGCTCCGATCCTCGCACGGACCGGATTGCGACGAGTAGCCGCCGACTGGGCGCGCACGGAAGCGATCCGTGGCATTGTCGGCCAAGAACGCTTCTTGTACCGATTTGATCAAATTGATCAGATTGATCGCGTCGCTCGCAGGGCTCGCTTGACCCGGATGCCCGCCCTCTCATGCCTGAGGGTCACCCGGAAGGCATGATCCCTGAAAGGGTGGAAAGGTGACATACCTATACGCCACCGAGGAGGAGGATCCCGTGACCCGCATCGACAGCGTGCGCGCCGTGACCGGCTCGGCCAAGGACAGCGTCCGGCACGCCGCGGAGGCGGTGGCCCCCTACGCCGGCACGGCCAAGGACCAGGCCGCTCACTACGCCCACGATGTGCGCGTAAGGCTGGCGCCCAAGGTGTCGCAGGCCGCGCAGCAGGCCGCCGAACAGGCCCGTGTGCAGTACGGCGCCCATGTCGCGCCCCGCGTGGAGCAGGCGCGTACGCATGTGCCGCCGAAGGTCGACCACGCCGCGCATGAGGCCGCCGTCCGTACACGCAAGGCCGCCAAGCAGACACGGAAGGCTGCCCGGCAGGCCGCCGAGTACTCGAAGCCGCGGATCGAGCAGGCCGTGGCCGCGGCCCAGCCCGTCCGTGACGAGGCCGCGTCCCGCAGTTTGGCGGCGATCGCCGCGCTGCGCGGTGACGTCTCGCCCAAGGAGATCAAGCGCCTTGTCCGCAAGCACGAGCGCCGGGCCCGCGTCGGGCGCCTCGCCAAGGGCGTCGTCGTGCTGGGCCTCCTCGCGGGTGGTGCGATCGCCGCCTGGAAGTGGTGGGACAAGCAGGCCAACCCGGACTGGCTCGTCGAGCCGCCCGCCGCGACGGAGGTCCCGGACAGCACCCCGCTGAGCTCGGTCGACGGCAGCGGCCAGCAGTCCCTCGACCCCGAGGTACAGGCCAAGCAGGCCGAGGCGGAAGCCGTGGAGCGCGACGAGAAGCGCTGATCCGCGCCGCGGGATCGCCGTAAGGACGCCGCAGACAGGCCGTAAGAACGCCGCAGGGCGGGAACCCCAGCCTGTCTCTTATACACAACACCGACCCCCCCATACCCATC
>NZ_JBHYIG010000386.1:0-7873 GCF_042740015.1 Streptomyces sp. NPDC059037 | reverse complement strand
CATCGGTGCGGGGCCCTCGCCGTCGTGCTGTATCCGAGATCCGGGCCCTGAAGGCGCGGTGGAAGGTCAGTTGACGGAACCCATCAGTTCCTTGACCTTCTTGCGGTTCATCCAGATGCCGAAGCCCGCGATGACCGCGATGACCGCCTCGACGGCGACCGCACCCGATGTGTCCAGGTTGACGCCGAGCTGCGGGGACGTCAGCAGGCCGGTGACGGAGTCGCCCGCGGTGACCGCGAGGAACCAGACACCCATCATCTGGGCGGTGTACTTCGCCGGCGCCATCTTCGTGGTGACGGAGAGGCCGACCGGGGAGAGGCAGAGCTCACCGACGGTCTGGATGAAGTAGATCGACACCAGCCACATCGGGCTGACCTTGCCGCCGTTGTTGGCGGTGTCGATCAGCGGGATGAGGAAGACGGCGAAGGAGATGCCGATCAGCGTGAGGCTGGAGGCGAACTTGACCGCCGTGCTCGGCTCCTTGCCCCGCTTGTTCAGCCACAGCCACGCGGAGGCGACCACGGGGGCCAGCGCCATGATGAAGATCGGGTTCAGCGACTGGTACCAGGAGGTCGGGAAGTCCATCCCGAGCAGGCTGTTCGTCGTCTTGCCCTCGGCGAAGATCGACAGGGTCGAGCCGTTCTGGTCGTAGATCATCCAGAAGACGGCGGCGACGATGAAGAACCAGACGTAGCCGGAGAGCTTGGACTGCTCGAGGGTCGTCAGCTCCTTGTCGCGCTTCATGCGGACCAGGACGACGATCGGGATGACCAGACCGGCGATGGTCAGCGGCATCAGGGCCCAGTCGGCGAAGTTGCCGGTGACGCCGAGGAACGTGTAGAGCGCGGCCGCGACGATCAGCCAGATCAGGCCGGTGCGCAGGGCGGAGGCGCGCTGCTGCGGCGTCGCGGGCTTCGAGACGACGCTGCTCTCCTGGCTCAGGTGGCGCGAGCCGATCATGAACTGGGTGAGACCCAGGGCCATGCCGAGCGCGGCGAGCGCGAAGCCGAGGTGCCAGTTGACGTTCTCGCCGACGGTGCCGATGGTCAGCGGGGCGAGGAAGGCACCCATGTTGATGCCGATGTAGAAGAGCGTGAAGCCACCGTCACGGCGCGGGTCCTCGGGACCGTCGTAGAGGTGGCCGACCATCGTGGAGATGTTGGCCTTCAGCAGACCGGAGCCGAGCGCGACGAGCGCGAGACCCGCGAAGAACGACGCCGAGCTCGGCAGCGCGAGCGTGATGTGGCCGAGGATGACGACACCGGCGCCGATGGCGACCGTCTTGCGCGGCCCCCAGAAGCGGTCGGCCATCCAGCCGCCGGGCATGGCGAGGAGGTAGACCATCGACATGTAGACGGAGTAGATCGCCGTCGCCGTCGTGGCACTCATGTTCATGCCGCCGGGGGCGATCAAGTACAGCGGGAGCAGTGCCTTCATGCCGTAGAAGCTGTACCGCTCCCACATCTCGGTCATGAAGAGTGTGGCCAGTCCGCGGGGGTGGCCGAAGAAGGTCTTCTCAGAGCCAGGGGTACTGGCCGAGTCCTTCGTCAGGCTGGACGCCATGAGTCGATCCTCGTGGGTTCGGGACGCGCGGCAAGTGCGTGTGCGCGCCCGGTGGGGGGCGGTCGGCACCGGCGTCTTACGACTCCGAGATCCACGCCCTGGGCGCATCATCACGCGCAGGGCCCGACCACAGGTCATTCCTTTCAAGGCTGGCTTGAGCCAACCCGCACATAAAAGAGACCTAAGGCGCGCACAGCGGGCCAAAGGTCCTTGAGTAGTGCATCAGGCGTTGGGTCACCATACGCCACGACAGCGCGGCATATGGAAGGACTTGAGAGATGGATCACAGGTTATGACGGAACCAACAGCCCACATTTAAAGGTGATTCTCAGGATCGCACCACAGAGCCGCAGGCTTCCACCGTAAGCATTCGATCAGCTGTCGATCACCCCACGGCGGTCGTCCGGCGCGGACTACCATCACCCCATGACCCGTGTACTGCTCGCCGAGGACGACGCGTCCATCTCGGAGCCGCTGGCCCGCGCCCTGCGCAGGGAGGGCTACGAGGTCGAAGTCCGTCAGGACGGCCCGACCGCCCTCGACGCAGGTCTGCAGGGCAGCGTCGACCTCGTCGTACTCGACCTGGGGCTGCCCGGCATGGACGGCCTGGAGGTGGCCCGCCGGCTCCGCGCCGAGGGGCACACGGCGCCGATCCTCATCCTGACCGCCCGCGCCGACGAGGTGGACACCGTGGTGGGCCTGGACGCGGGCGCCGACGACTACGTGACCAAGCCCTTCCGCCTCGCCGAGCTGCTCGCCCGGGTCCGGGCCCTGCTCCGGCGCGGCGCCACCGAGCCGCAGCAGCCGCCGGCCACGCACGGCGTGCGGATCGACGTCGAGTCGCACCGCGCCTGGATGGGCGAGGAGGAGCTCCAGCTCACGGCCAAGGAGTTCGACCTGCTGCGGGTCCTGGTCCGCGACGCGGGCCGGGTGGTCACCCGCGACCAGCTGATGCGCGAGGTCTGGGACACCACGTGGTGGTCCTCCACCAAGACCCTGGACATGCACATCTCCTGGCTCCGCAAGAAGCTGGGCGACGACGCGGCGAACCCGCGGTACATCGCGACGGTGCGGGGCGTGGGTTTCCGCTTCGAGAAGAGCTGACCCGGGCCTGAGGAGCGCCCCGCAAGGGGCGCGGGGAACTGCGCGAGCAACCACAGACGGCCCGCAGACCAAATCCTGACCGCACAGCGGGGCACACTGGTCAGACCGTTCCCCCTGCCCGGAGGGCATAGTGCGCCGCCGCCTCATCAGCTCCACCCTCGCCGTAGTCCTCGTCGTCATCGCCGTCTTCGGGGTGAGCCTCGTCGTGGTCGAGACGAGGACCATCAGCAGCAGCGCCCAGGAGCGAGTCACCTCCGAGGCCGTCCGCCTCGCCGGCATCGTCGACAGCCGGCTCATCAGCGACGAGCGGATCAACGCCGCGATCCTGCGTGACGTGGCCGGGGTCGACAACGACCGCTACGCCCTCATCGAGATCCCCGGCCGCGCCCCCGTCGAGATCGGCAGCCGTCCCGGCGGCGACGTCATCCGGGCCACCGCGGACGGCGAGGAGGGCGAGCGGGTCACCGTCGAGGAGCCCCGCACCGCGGTCACCCAGGAGGTCGGCCGCACGCTCCTGATCATCGGCGCCGTCGCGCTCCTCGCGATCGTCGCCGCCGTACTCCTCGCCGTGCGCCAGGCCAACCGCCTGGCATCCCCGCTCACCGACCTCGCCGAGACCGCCGAGCGCCTCGGCTCGGGCGACCCGCGGCCGCGCCACAAGCGGTACGGGGTGCCGGAGCTCGACCGCGTCGCGGACGTCCTGGACGGCAGCGCCGAGCGGATCGGCCGCATGCTGACCGCCGAGCGCCGCCTCGCCGCCGACGCCTCGCACCAGCTGCGTACGCCGCTGACGGCCCTCTCCATGCGCCTGGAGGAGATCACCGTCACCGACGACCTGGACACGGTCAAGGAGGAGGCGACGATCGCGCTCGCGCAGGTCGAGCGGCTCACCGACGTGGTGGAGCGGCTGCTCACCAACTCCCGTGACCCGCGCACCGGTTCGGCCGTCTCCTTCGACCTGGACGAGGTCATCAAGCAGCAGCTGGAGGAGTGGCGCCCGGCCTACCGCAGCGCGGGCCGCGCCATCGTCACCTCCGGCAAGCGGCATCTGCAGGCCGTGGGCACGCCGGGCGCGGTCGCCCAGGTCCTGGCCGCGCTGATCGAGAACTCGCTCATGCACGGCGGCGGCACCGTCGCCCTGCGCACCCGTGTCACCGGCACCCAGACGGTCGTCGAGGTCACGGACAACGGCCCCGGAGTCCCCGCCGACCTCGGCGCACGGATCTTCGAGCGCACCATCAGCGGCCACAACTCGACGGGGATCGGCCTCGCCGTGGCGCGCGACCTGGCCGAGGCCGACGGCGGCCGCCTGGAGATGCTGCAGACGAAGCCGCCGGTGTTCGGCCTGTTCCTCTCGCGTACGCCGCCGCAGAAGCGCGACAGCGAGGACACGGTGCGCTAGCGGGTGCGCTCCACGGTGCGCCGGGGCGCGGGCCTGGCGGGCGCGGGCTCCGCGTCCAGGAACGATTCCGCATGGGCGACGGCCTCCCGCGCGGGCAGCGTCTTGAACACCCAGGTGCGGTAGGACCAGAAGCGGAAGCAGGTGGCGATGCCGATGCCGAGGAACTTGAAGAGGTTGGACTCCAGGCGGCCGTCCCAGCCGAAGCCGTACGTCGCCGCGTAGAGCACGCCGTTCTCGATCACCAGGCCGACGAGGCTGAACAGCAGGAAGAGCGTGAGCTCCTTCGTCCTGCCGCTCTTGTCACGGTCCTTGTACGTGAAGTAACGGAAACCGACGTAGTTCACGGCGATCGCGACGACCGTGGCGATCACGCTCGCGCGCACGACCTGCAGGTCGGAGACATGGCGTACGAAGTTGAAGACGCCGAAGTTCACCACCGTCCCGACCGCTCCCACGGCCCCGAACTTGACGACTTCGCGCGCGAGCCGATCCAGCCGCACCCGTAGTGCGCCACGTTCCGTCATGGTGGTCGCCCCAACCCCCGTCGATTCGAATTTGGTCGTGTCGACGATGTGGTCATTCGGTCGCGTCAACCCAGCCATGCTAACCAGCGACCCCCGTCCGCCGCGCGCGGACGTCTCCACACTGTGGCGGCTCTGTGACGGGAGAGGCCGTGCGGGGCGTGGAATCCGGCCGTTCTCCGATGGCCGATACAGGCCGATACCCTGGGGGTGTGACGTTCCCGGTAGTCGGCATGGTCGGCGGCGGTCAGCTCGCCCGCATGACCCACGAGGCGGGCATCCCCCTCGGCCTCAGATTCAAGCTCCTCAGTGACACCCCTCAGGATTCCGCGGCGCAGGTCGTCAGCGATGTCGTCATCGGCGACTATCGCGACCTCGACACGCTGCGTGACTTCGCGAGGGGCTGCGACGTGATCACTTTTGATCACGAACACGTACCCACCGAGCATCTACGGGCCCTGGAGGCGGACGGCATCCCCGTGCGTCCGGGGCCCGACGCGCTGGTGCACGCCCAGGACAAGGGCGTGATGCGCGCGAAGCTCATGGAGATCGGCGTGCCGTGTCCACGCCATCGGATCGTGAAGGATCCGGCCGATGTGGCCGCCTTCGCGGCCGAGGGCGCCCTGGACGGCGGCGACGGCTTCCCCGTGATCCTCAAGACGGTGCGTGGCGGCTATGACGGGAAGGGGGTGTGGTTCGTACGTTCCGTCGAGGACGCCGAAGACCCCTTCCGGGCCGGTGTCCCCGTGCTCGCCGAGGAGAAGGTCGATTTCGTACGCGAGCTCGCGGCGAACGTCGTGCGCTCGCCGCACGGCCAGGCCGTGGCCTACCCCGTCGTCGAGTCGCAGCAGGTCGACGGCGTCTGCGACACGGTGATCGCCCCGGCGCCCGGCCTCGACGCGGCCCTCGCCCTGCAGGCCGAGGAGCTGGCGCTGCGCGTCGCCAAGGACCTCGGCGTGGTCGGCCACCTGGCGGTCGAGCTCTTCGAGACGACAGACGGCCGCATCCTGGTCAACGAACTGGCGATGCGCCCGCACAACTCGGGCCACTGGACGCAGGACGGCGCGATCACCTCCCAGTTCGCCAACCACGTCCGCGCGGTGCTCGACCTGCCCCTCGGCGACCCGCGCCCGCGCGCGAAGTGGACGGTCATGGCCAATGTCCTGGGCGGCGACTATCCGGACATGTACCAGGCGTACCTGCACTGCATGGCGCGCGACCCGCAGTTGAAGATCCACATGTATGGCAAGGACGTGAAGCCCGGACGCAAGGTCGGCCACGTCAACACCTACGGCGACGACCTGGACGACGTGCTCGAGCGCGCCCGTCACGCAGCCGGCTACCTCAGAGGAACGATCACCGAATGAGCACGTCTCCTGTGTCCCCCGTAGTCGGCATCGTCATGGGCTCGGACTCCGACTGGCCCGTGATGGAGGCGGCGGCCAAGGCGCTCGACGAGTTCGAGATCCCCTACGAGGTCGACGTCGTCTCCGCGCACCGCATGCCGCACGAGATGATCGCGTACGGCGAGCAGGCGGCCGACCGCGGCATCAAGGCGATCATCGCGGGCGCGGGCGGCGCGGCACATCTGCCGGGCATGCTCGCCTCGGTGACCCCGCTCCCGGTCATCGGAGTCCCCGTCCCGCTGAAGTATCTCGACGGCATGGACAGCCTCCTCTCCATCGTGCAGATGCCGGCCGGAGTCCCCGTGGCGACGGTCTCGGTCGGCGGCGCGCGCAATGCGGGCCTCCTCGCGGCCCGTATCCTCGCCGCGCACGACCCCGAACTCCTCGCCCGTATGCGGGAGTTCCAGCAGGAGCTGAACGAGCAGGCCACGGAGAAGGGCAAGCGGCTTCGGGCCAAGGTCGAAGGCGCGGGTTCCGGTTTCGGCTTCGGCTCGGGAAAGTAAGCGCATGACTTCTCCGGACAGTGCCTCTCTTGCCGATGCCCGAGCCCTGCTCGCCGACTTCCCGGTGGTCGACGGCCACAACGACCTGCCGTGGGCGCTGCGCGAGAAGGCGGGTTACGACATCGACCGCCTCGACATCGCGGCCGACCAGACGGGCAACCTCCACACGGACATCGCCCGCCTGCGGGCGGGCGGTGTCGGCGCGCAGTTCTGGTCGGTGTACGTCCGCACGGACCTGACCGGCGACGCGGCGGTCAGCGCGACGCTCGAACAGATCGACTGCGTCGAGCAGTTGCTGGCGCGCCATCCCTCGGATCTGGCCCGCGCTCTGACGGCCGCGGACATGGAGAAGGCCCGCACCGAGGGCCGTATCGCGTCCTTGATGGGCGCGGAGGGCGGCCACTCGATCAACAACTCCCTTGCCACGCTGCGGGCGTTGCACGCGCTGGGCGTCCGCTACATGACCCTGACGCACAACGACAACATCGCGTGGGCGGACTCGGCGACGGACGAGCCGGGGGTGGGCGGTCTCTCGCCGTTCGGCCACGAGGTGGTCCGCGAAATGAACCGCACGGGCATGCTCGTGGACCTCTCGCACGTGGCGGCGACGACGATGCGGGCGGCGCTGGACACGTCGGTGGCCCCGGTGATCTTCTCCCACTCGTCTGCGCGGGCGGTGTGCGACCACCTGCGCAACATCCCGGACGACGTCCTGGAGCGCCTGTCGGCGAACGGCGGCGTGGCGATGGCGACGTTCGTCCCCAAGTTCGTCCTCCAGGCCGCGGTGGACTGGACTGCGGCGGCCGACGAGAACATGCGGGCGCACGGCTTCCACCACCTGGACACGACGCCGGAGGCGATGAAGGTCCACGCGGCCTTCGAGGAGTCGACCCCGCGCCCCATCGCGACGGCGTCAACGGTGGCGGATCACCTCGACCACATGCGCGAGGTGGCGGGCGTAGACCACATCGGCATCGGCGGCGACTACGACGGCACGGCGTTCACGCCGGACGGCCTCGACGACGTCGCGGGCTACCCGAACCTGATCGCGGAGCTCCTCGACCGCGGCTGGTCGCGGGCCGACCTCGCGAAGCTGACGTGGCAGAACGCGGTGCGGGTCCTTGCCGCCGCGGAGGACGTGGCCCGGGACGTCCAGTCCCGCAGGGGCCCGTCGGTGGCGACGCTGGAGCAGCTGGACGCCTGATCCCTTCCATGGGTACGTGCATGGGCCCTCCCCGCGGTTCCGGGGGAGGGCCCCAGGCGCGCCTTCCCGGCAGGGCCACGTCGCCCGCCGGGTACGGCGAGTGGCCCCCCCCCCCCGGGCGGGCGGGGGGGGCCCGCCCGCGCGGGGGATGGTGCCCACCGGGAAGCGGA
>NZ_JBHYIG010000385.1:0-7899 GCF_042740015.1 Streptomyces sp. NPDC059037 | reverse complement strand
GCGGCGCCCGCCGGGGGGGGGGGGGGGGGGGGGGGGGGGGGGGGGGGGGGGGGGGGGGCGGGGGCCCCCCCCCCCCCCCCGCGCCCCCCCCCCCCCCCGCCGCGCCTCCCGCGAGCCGCGCCGCGTGCTTCAAAGCCCCCAAAGCGAGCAGGTCGGGCGGCGCCTGCACCCGCCGGCGGCCGAGCGCCGCGACCCCCGTGGCGACCTGCTCCATCAGGGTGCCGCCGCCCGTCAGGAGCACCGTGTCGACGTCCGCCGACGTCATCCCCGACTGGTCGAGCAGCGTCGTCGCACGGTCGAGCGTCCTGCGCACATGCCGGTCGAGGAACGCGTCGAGATGCTGCCGGGTGATCCGCACCTCCAGCGGCGGGCCACCGCCGACGTCGAGGGACAGCTCGGCGGCCCCCGGACTCCCCGGCACGCTCAGCGCCTCCCGGGCCTCCTGCGCCCGCGCCCGCAGCCCGAACCACACCTTCGCGTCGAGATCCGCCACCGAGCCCGGACCCCGGTGCCTGCGCAGCAGCCGCACGGCGGCGCCCAGCATCTCCCCGTCGAAGGCGCGCCCGCCCGACGTCGCCGCGCCCTCGTGCCCGAGCGCGCGGTAGTGCCCCCGCACGCCACGCACCAGGCCGAGTTCGAACCCCTCGTACCCCATCCCGTAGACGAGTAAGGTGCCGCTGTCCCGCTCCGACGTGTGCCCGATCACCGCGGCCATCGCGTCGCTGATCAGCCGCGCGGGCGCGAGCCCCGCCTCCTGCGCCGCGTCCCGCAGCGCCGACCGCTGCGCCGACTGGTAGGACGCGGGCACGCTGATCACGGTCTGCGCGACGGTCCCGGACGTCTCCGACTCCACCCGCTCCCGCAGCAGCCGCAGCATCCGGAACACCAGCTCCTCCGGCCGCGTCGACGTGCCGGGGACCGGCCCGCGGCGCCGGCCGCCGACCCGGCTCTTGAGGCTGGGGAAGGCGACGGGCAGCACCCCCGTCACGGCGGGCTCGCACAGTAGCCACGGCCATCCCGCGGCGGGCGCGTCGAGCCGCCGCGGCGGCTCACCGGGCGGCGCGAAAAGCGCGCGCAGGCCCGTGGCGCCGAAGTCGACCCCCAGATGCACCGGGGCCCGCCGCTGTCCTGACGTCATCCGTCGACCGTGTCTTCCCCGACCTGGAGGATCCCGCCGTAGTCGGGCCGGTCGGGCAGCGACTGCACCCGGCGCTCCGCCTGCGCGACCGCCACCAGGCTGCGCAGATTGCGGGCCTGCTGCGCGGTCTGTACGCGATTGCCCTGCCGGTGGGCCTGCTTGACGATGTCGACCGCCTCGTTGATCTGCCGGACCGTGTCCCGCGGCGCCCCCTCCGACGCCAGCTCGGCCTGCCGGAACTGGCTGGCCAGACCGCACTGGTGGAACACGTCGTCGAGCAGCAGCTCCGTGAGCCGCTTGTACTCGCCGCTGTCGCCCATCGCCGCCGCCTGCTGGGCCTGCTCGATGTCCCGGCGCACCTTCATCGCCTGCACGGGCTCGACATAGGCGCCGAACCGCTTGAGGAAGTCGTCGGCCTCCCGCTCCGCGTACCCCAGCTCCTCGCGCAGCACATGGCTGTCGACCTCCGCGCCCGTCTCGGGCGGCGGCGTCAGCGGCCGCTCCCGGTTCGGGGTGGCCTCCAGGGTCATGTCCGTGCCGCGCACACTGATGCGTACGGTGATGATGCGGTCGGAGGAGTAGTTGAACGACACGTCGACGTGCCGGTTGACCTCGATCTCCTGCGGCAGATCGAACTCCACCACGCCCTGTTCGTGGTTCTCGCTCGCCACCTTGCTGTCGCCCTCGTAGACCGGGACGCGGATGCGGCGGCTGTCGGTCGCGTGGAAGGTCCGCTGCCGTGGCTCCGGCAGCGGATACGGCGACCCGGCCGGGATGATCTCCACGAACACATCGCGCTGGGAGCCCTTGACGGCGGCGATCCCCATCGCCATCGGCGTCGACTCGTAAAGGCCCGTCGAACCGACCGGCCGCGCGTTGACCAGACTCCGGGCGCAGTCCACGCAGGCCTGCGCGGAGTCCTCGTTGACCTTCGCGCACTCCGGATCGGGGCACTCCACGCCGTCCAGCGTCTCGGCGAGCACCCCCGCGCCGAGCGCGACGCACTCCATCGGGCCGATGTTCCTGCGGACCTTGTCCTTGCCGAAGTACGCCTCGACCGCCTCGTACACCGGACGGGTGAGCGTGCCGCCGCCCACCAGGAGCACGTCGGAGATGTCCGTGGTGGCCAGTTCGTAGCGGCCGAGGGTCTGCGTCACCAGGTCCATCGTCCTCGACACCAGCGGCGCGATCATCGCGGTGAACTCGGCCCGGGTGAGCGCCATTTCGACGTCGAGCACGCCCTTCTGGCTGCGGTAGGCCGCCGGGATCACGATGTACGTCTCGTCCTGGTCGTTCAGCTCCCGCTTGGCGCGCTCGGCCGCCTTCTTCGCCTGGAAGAGGAACGCCTTGTCGCCCGACGGGTCCACATGGTGCTCATCGCGCATCCAGGCGATGATCCGGTCGACGACGGCGAGATCGAAGTCGTCACCACCGAGCCAGATGTCGCCGGCCGAACGCAGCACCTGGAACTGGCTGTTGCCATCACGGTCCTTGACCGCGTTCAGGACCGAGATGTCGAAGGTGCCGCCGCCCAGGTCGTAGACCAGGACCCGGCTGCGCTCGCCGTCCGGCTTGTTCAGGCCGAAGGCGACCGCGGCGGCCGTCGGCTCGTCCACGATCTTCTTCACCACCAGGCCCGCCCGCTCGGCCGCCTCGCGCGTGGCGGCCCGCTGCGCGTCGCGGAAGTACGCGGGCACGGTGATCACGGCGTGCGTCACCTGCTCGCCGAGGGTCCGCGTCGCGTCCTGGACGAGCTTCTCCAGGATCATCCGGGAGATCTCCGCGGGGGTCAGCGTCTCCTCGCCGAGCACCACATGGGCGCGCGGGTCGTCGTCGGGCCCCGCCACGATCTCGTAGTTCAGGCGGCCGCGCGCCTCGGCCACCGAGGTATCCGTGAGATGCCGGCCCATCAGGCGCTTCACCGACACCACGGTGTCCTTGGGCTGCCTGATCGCCCAGTTCAGCGCGTCCTCGCCGACCAGCGGCCGGGGCGGCCTGCCCTGCCGTGTCGCCAGGCCCACCACGGACGGGGTGAGCCGCTCGCCCTTGCTGTTGGTGAGCACCACGATGTCCGCGCCGTGCGGATCGTGGGCGGCGACCGCGCTGTTCGTGGTGCCGAGGTCGATGCCGATGGCCTTCATGTACGCTCCGTCTCCTGCTCGGCGTCGCCGGTCACGGCGACAACTACCCGGGCGGCACGCAGCAGTTGCCCCCGGTACCGGTATCCGCGCTGCACGATCTCCAGGACCTCGTCGTCGGCCGCCCCGGGCGCGGCACGGACCTCGGCCACATGGTGCGTCGCGGGCTCGGCCCGCTCGCCGATCCGCCCGACCGGTTCGACGCCCTGCCCGGTCATGGCCGTCTCCACCTGGCGGGCCATCAGCTCCAGACTCCTGCGGTACGACTCCGGGTCGGCGGCCGCCGCGTCGGCGAGCAGCCGGTCGAAGGAGTCCAGGGTGTCGGCGAGCACGAGGAGCAGCTGCTCGGTCAGCGCGCGGTGGGCGGCGTCGCGCGCGGCGATGGCCACGGACTTCTCGTGGGCGAGACGGGCGGCGGTCGCCGCGGGGGCCGGGTCCTGCGCGCTCATCGAAGGCGGCTCCTCAGCAGTTCTGGGGTTCGGTCGGTTCAGATGTCGAAGGTGACGAGGTCGTCGAGGGGGCGGGCGGTCGCCTCCGGGGGCGCCATGCCGTCCGTCAAGTCCACGTCGTACAGGAGGAGTTCGGCCAGCATCCTGCGGCGTACGCTCCTCAGGTCGTCCCACGCCTGCTGGGTGACCGGTGTCATCAGGCGCCGGGCGAGCAGCTCGAAGGAGATGTCCTGGAGGGCGGCGTGGGTCGTCCACGGGGTGACGCCGACCTCGGCGAGCGCGTCGTAGGGGAAGGGGCCGCCGTCCCAGTTCGTCTCCGGATCCTTGATCACGGTCCGTCGCTCTCCTCACCCTCGTTCTTGGCGGTCAGTTCGTCGAACCAGCGCCGCACCGTGTCGAGCAGCGCCCGCCGGATGCGGCCGTTCATCGGGTCGGCGCGGGTGGCGCGCATCAGATGGTGCAGGGCGCGGCGGATGTCGCCCCGGGCCAGCGCATCCTCCGCCCAGTCCGTCAACACACCGGCCCAGACGCCGAGTCGGCTCTCGTCCGGCGCCTCCTCCTCGCTGACGCTGAGCATCAGCTCGCGCAGTCCCTCGACCCCGAGATCCCGGGCGAGTAGCCGCTCCAGCTCGTCGAGTGCCTCGCCGAGCGTCTCCCGGTAGCCGTGCGTCAGGGCCTGCCCGAGGCCCACGTCCAGGAGCCCCAGGGCCTCGTGGAGGATCTTCAGGCGGCCCGGGATCGTGGTGGTGTTCGCGTCGAGGGTGAAGACCAGGGCGCGGGCCAGATTGTCGCGGGCGTGGCCGGACGCCGGGTTGAGCTGCAGGGCGCGCCGCAGGTCGGTTTCCGCGCCGTAGGGGTCGGAGCGCATGCCGTACTTGGTCCGGGTGTAGCCGCGCCAGACGCCGCGCATGGACAGCAACGCCGAGAGCCGGGCGTTCAGTTGGTCCACCAGGTCGCGGTCGAGCGGGTGCAGGGCCGCAGGGACCCGCTCGACCAGTTGGACGGCCTCGTCCAGGCACTCGCCGCGCTGCGCGCCGCCCGTGTCGACCAGTGCCTCGACCCGGCCGAGCACCGTGCCGACGACCGCCTTCTTGGCGCGGGCCTGCATGCCCGCCCGGCGCGATACGAGCACCAGCTCCGCCCACTCGTCGAGCGCGCGGTCGAGTCCTCCCTCGCCGTCCGTCAGGGCGGTGCGCGCGAGAGAGAGGCGCACCCGCACGGCGAGTTCCACCCCGTCCTGGAGGAACTTGGCGTGCCGATCCGGCAGTTGGACGTACGCCGGATTGCGGAGCAGTACGTCCTGGCAGTGGCCGCAGGCCTCGATGTGCTTGTCCGGAGCGGCCGCCGACGCCGGGCCCGCGCAGTCGTCGGGCAGCGTGGTGAGGGTGGCGAAGGCGGGCAGGGCACGCAGCGCGCCGTCGAACTTGTGCACCTCGCAGAGGACGAAGCCCGGCGCCAACTCCGAGAAGGCCCACCGGAGTTGGCGCACCGCGTACTCGCCGGGGTCCTTCCCTTCCCGGGCCGCCGCGTCCAGGGTGGCGGCGAGCGCGCCGAGGGGAGCTTCCAGGCGCAGCAGCCGCAGATAGCGGGGCCCGCAGGCGAGCGGTGCGGTGCCCGCGCCCGGCACGTTCGGCAGACCGCCCATGTCCTTCAGTACGCGGGCCGCGCCCAGCTCGGCCTCCAGGAGGGCGGCCAACTCCTCGTATGCGGCGGCCTGTTCGGGGCGCTCCTGCTCGGTGTGGCGCTGCTCGTGCGCGGCCAGCTGCCCGAAGAGGTGCTGGCTGAGCTCGAGGCGCAGCTGGGCCATGTCCTCGCCCGGCAGCGCCCGGCCGTAGCAGGCGGCGCGCTCGGCACGCCAGCCGTCCCAGTACTCGTCGTCGCTCAGCAGCGCGGCCCAGTAGGCGAGCGCCGACTCCCAGACCCCCACGGCGTGCTCCCACGCCCCGCTCTGCTCCAGCTCCTGAGCCTGCCAGAGCCGGGCCGCGGCAAGGCCGTGGACGACCGCCATGTCGCCGGGTGCGTCCCGCAGCCGCCGCTCCCACTCGGCGGCCGCGGCCTCCCGGTCCCTGGCGAGCAGGAGCAGCAGCGGCGCGTCCTCGGGGAACCGCTCGCACAGGTCGCCGAGCAGCCCCGCCCCGTCGTCCGGCGAGAGCTCCGCCATCGCGTCGCGCAGCGCGGCGGGGGAGTGCCACCGGTACAGCAGCGCGTCCAGCTGGAGCCGCCGCCCCGGAAGCCGCAGCCGGTCCCAGGCGACCCGCTCCGACCAGGTCATGCCGCCGCGTTCGAGGAGCGTGTACGAGGCGTCGCTGACGGCGTCCATGGAGGAGCCGGGATCGACGCCGGCGTCCCGCAGCGCGAAGTACGGATACGTGGGGTCGCTCGACGCGAACGGGTCGGCGACCAGCGGGGCACGGGTGAGGCCGTCGGCCCAGGGCAGCAGTTCGAGCAGCCGCCGCAGCCTGCGGCACCGCACATCGGCCCGGTCGAGGCCGCCGCCGGCCCGCTCGTACGCGGCGACGGCATCGCTCCACCGCCCGGCGCCCTCCAGCAACCGCCCTTCCACATAGGCGAGTCGGGCCTCCGCGTCCCCGTGCCCCGCACACGCGCGGAACGCGTCGGCGGCCTGCTGCCACTCCTGGTGCGAGGCGGCGATACGGCCCCGGGCGTACGCACCGAGCGAGGCCGCGTCCCGCTGCCCGCCGAGCGCGTCGGCCTCCGCACGGACCCGCGGCCAGTCCCCCTCGGCCTCGGCGAGCCGCACGAGCGCGTACCGCTTGCGCGGCCCGGCATCACCGAACCCCCCGGGCCCCGCCGCCACCGCGGCGAACGCATCCACGACCCCCTGCCACTCGCCCGCGCTCACGGCCCCCCGCTCGGCGATCCGCGCCTCGGCGTACCCACGCCGGACGACGACATCGGCCCAGCTGTCAGGCAGCGCCCGGTAGGCGGCGAGGGCGTCGTCCCAGAGCCCACGGAGCTCGTGGGTGCGGGCGAGGGCGTATCGGTGGAGGTGGCGGGGTTCCTGGTCGGGGGTGGGGTGTTGAGCGGGGGCGGGTTCCTGGTCGGGGGTGGGGTGTTGAGCGGGGGCGGGGTCTTGGCCGGGGCGCGGGAGTTGAGCAGGGTCGGGGTGTTTTGCCGGGTCGGGGACTTGGTCGGGGGGCAGGGCTTGTGCGGGGTCGGGGTCTTGGCCGGGGGACGGGGCTTGTGCGGGGTCGGGGTCTTGGCCGGGGGACGGGGCTTGTGCGGGGTCGGGGACTTGGTCGGGGGGCAGGGCTTGTGCGGGGTCGGGGTCTTCGCCGGGGGCGAGCTGCTCCGGGAACGCCCGTGCGTAGATCTCGCAGGCCCCCGCCCAGTCGCCCGCCGCCTCCGCGAGGCGCCCCTCCGCCTTGCGGCGCAGCCGGCCCACCGCGCCGTCACGGCCCGTGTCGGGCACCTCGGCCAGCAGGCTCAGTACGGCGGACCAGTCGTCGCGCAGATCGGCGGCCACGCGTGCGCGTGCGTAACGGCGGCGGTCGCGGACCTCGCCGTGCGCGTAGGTGTCGGGCAGCCGGCCGAAGCCGTCGATCACGCCGGACCACTCGGATCGGGCATCGGCGGCGCGGCCGCGGCTGTAGAGGAGACAGTCGGGTACGTCGAGAAGGTCCGAGGACAGTCCGGAGAAGCACCCCAGGGCTTCCTGCCAGCGCTCTTCGCTCTGGTGGAGGCGACCCAGGGCGTAGGTCCGCAGTTCCTCGGCGTCGTCGTATCCGCAGCGGGGCGCGTCCGACTCTGCGCCCGGTTCTGCTTCCGTGTTCCCGTCGGGTCCTGCGCCCCGTTCTGCGTCGGGTCCTGGGCCCGGTTCTGCGTCCGTGTCCGCGTCCGGTCCCGCGTCGGGTCCTGCGCCCGGTTCTGCGCCCGGTTCTGCGTCGGGTCCTGCGCCCGGTTCTGCGCCTGGTTCTGCGTCCGTGTCCGCGTCGGGTCCTGCACTCGGTCCTGCACTCGGTCCTGCGCCCGGTTCTGCGCCCGGTTCTGCGTCGGGTCCTGCGCCCGGTCCCGCACCCGGTCCTGCGCCGAGTCCTGCATCGGGTCCCGCGCCGGGCCCTGCATCGGGTCCCGCGCCGGGCCCTGCATCGGGTCCCGCGCCGGGCCCTGCATCGGGTCCCGCGCCGGGCCCTGCATCGGGTCCCGCGCCGGG
>NZ_JBHYIG010000384.1:0-7901 GCF_042740015.1 Streptomyces sp. NPDC059037 | reverse complement strand
CCGGCCCCGCCCGCGCCCGGCCGCCGCCGGTCGCGGGGGGGGGGGCGGTGCGCCTGCCGTCGCGGCCTGCGCCCGGTTGGCGCCCGCGTCTCGTCATCCGGCCCGCCCTGCCCGATGCCGAGCTGATCGGTTAGAAAGGTGGGGACCCGGCCGCCCCCCCGATGCGGGCGCCTCCGGGACGCCGCTCCACCCACCGTCGATGCCCAACCCAGAGGTCGTACGCACATGCCCGCCGCCGCAGCCCCCTGGCTGCTCCTCGCCGTCTTCTCCGGCACCCTGATCTCCCTGCAGGCCCGTATCACCGGGGAGCTCGCCGCCGGGCTCGGCGGTGACGGTTTCGCGGCCGCGGTGATCTCGTTCGGCTCAGGGTTCGCGGTGCTGGCCCTCGGTCTCCTGGTGCTGCGAAAGCCTCGCCGTGGCGCGGGCCTGGTGCTGTCGGACGTACGCGGCGGGCGGCTCAGGTGGTGGCAGGTGCTCGGCGGATTCGGCGGTGCGGCCTTTGTGCTCACGCAGGGGCTGACGGTCGGCGCGCTGGGGGTCGCACTGTTCACGGTCGCGATCGTCGCGGGCCAGGTCACGGGAGGGCTGCTGTTCGACCGGATGGGGCTCGGGCCTGCCGGACCGCAGCGGCCCACGCGGCGCCGGGTCGTCGGCGCGGTGCTTGTGCTCGCGGCCGTGGGTCTGTCGATGGCGGACAAACTGGGCGGCGGGTTCCCGTACGCCCTGCTGTCGCTCCCGCTGGTGGCGGGCGTCTGCGTGAGTTGGCAGCAGGCGGTCAACGGGCATGTGAAGAACGCCGCGGGATCCGCGTACACCGGAACGTTCTTCAACTTCCTCGCGGGTACGGGCGCGTTGAGCGTCGTCTTCCTGGTGCACGCCGTGGCGACGGGGCTTCCCTCCCGTCTGCCGGCCGAGCCGTACCTCTATCTCGGTGGTCTGGTCGGCATCTCCTTCATCACCGTCGCGGTCGCCACGGTGCAGAAGCTCGGCGTCCTGGTGCTCGGACTGTGCACGATCACCGGCCAGTTGGTCGGTTCCCTCGCCCTCGACCTGCTGCTGCCGCACGGTGACACGCGGGTCACGGCGGCCACGGTCGCGGGCGTCGTGCTCGCGCTCGCGGCGGTCTCGGTCGCGGCGCTCTCGGGTACGCGGACGAGCCGGGTCGTCGCCACGGCCCCTAACGCAGCACGGCCGACAGCAGATCCGTGCCCAGCGTCGTCATCGCGGGCAGGTTGAGGGTGTAGCGGATGTAGCGACCCTGCCGTTGGGCCGTCAGCAGGCCGGCACGGCGCAGTACGGCGAGGTGGCGGGAGACCTCCGGGGCCGTCAGCTCCCAGGCGTGGGCCAGTTCGCCGGTGGTGTGCGGGCCGCGGGCCAGGGTGCGCAGGAGGCGCAGCCGTATCGGATGGGCGAGCGCCTCAAGCCGCAGCCCGACCGTCTCCAGCGATACCGGCTCCGGAGGGTTCGGCTCGGCCACGGGGTACTGCACCACCGGCTGCCACCCGGGCGTGTGGACCACCGCCAGGTGCGGACTGCCGAAGACACTGGGGATGAAGGTGACCCCGCTGCCGTGGGCGGCGGTCGCCTTGTCCTGGAGCTTGTCCACGGTGATGTGGTCGCCGTCCGGTGCCAGGGTGAGCGCGCCGGAGACCGACGCGAGTGCCGCCGCCAGGCCCTGCCGCTTCAGCAGATCGTTCTTCACGCGCAGGTCGGTGGCGAGCTGTACGGCGACACCCGCCCAGGCGGCGTCGAAGAAGGCCCCGGCGCACCGTTCCAGGCTGTGCCGCACCCGTGCCCGCACGGCGGCGGGGTCCGCGAGCAGCCGTTCCACGAAGGCCTCTTGGCGCGGGCCGCGGGCCTGGGCAAGGTCCAGGGCCCGCTCGCGCGCGGTCGCGTCGGTGAGCGGCGACGGCACGGCGAGGGGGACCCGGTTGCTGCCGCAGGTGGTGATGAGCGCGGCGGTCACATACGTTTCGTCGTCGATCCGGTCCACGTCGTCCAGCTCCTCGGCGAGGCTCGGCCGGGGCCGGGCCGGGAGCAGGAAGTCGGCCTGTGAGGACCGCCAGAGGAACTCCGACTCGCGCAGCCGCTCGGCGAGCTCCGGCGCCAGGCCGGCCCAGACGTCCGCGGCCCAGTCGGCGAGCCGCGGATGATGCCCGGGTTCGGCGAGCACGTGCAGCATCGCGGTCAGCTCGGCCAGCGGGGAGGTCGCGAACCGCACCTGCTCGGACGGCAGGCCGGTGATGTCGATGCGCAACGTCATCCCTTCATCATCGCTGGCCGCACGGCCGGTGCAGCCGTGGATTGACGGAGTCCGTCAACCCACGTGCCCCACCGGGCGGCCGACCGCACGGTGTGCTCCATGCCCACGACCACCAAGATCCGCCCCCGCGCCCTCGTCCGCGCGTCAGGAGGCCCCCGCTATGCCGCCGCTCTGGCCGTGGACGCGCTCGGCACCGGCCTGCTGCGGCCCTTTCTGCTGCTCTACGGCGTGACAGTGCTGAGCCTTTCGGCACCGGCCACCGGCATCGCCATGACGGCCGGCATCGTCGCGGGTCTGCTGTGCATGCCCGCGGTGGGCCGCTGGCTCGACCGGGGCGCACGCAGCACGGTCGTGGCGGCGTCGATGCTGGTGCGGGTGGCCGGCGTGGCGCTGCTCCTCGCCACCCCGGCAGGCCATGTCTGGCTGTTCGCGACGGCCGCGCTCCTCCTCGGCATCGGCAACCAGGCCTGGCCGGCCGCCCACGCGGCCCTCGTCGCCACGGTCGCCCACGGCCGCGAACGCGACGCCGCGCTCGCCGGAGGCCGCGCCCTGCGCAACGCCGGCATGGGCGTGGGCGCGCTCATCGCCACCGCATGCCTGGCGGGCGGCAGCACCGCCCTGCAGGCGCTGGCCGCCGTCACGGGTCTCGCCTATCTCGCCGCGGCGGCCTTGGCGTGGTCGGTCCACCTGCACGCGCGCCCGGCCGCTGCCCCCGCCGAGGCCGACGGCCCCGTACCTCGGATGCGCACGCTGCTTGCCGCCAATGTGGTCTACGTCTTCTGCCTCAACGTCCCCGAAATCGCGCTCCCCCTGGTCCTGGTGACGCAGTTGCACGCATCGCCGGTCTGGTCGGCGGGCATCTTCGTGGCCAACACGGTCCTGGTGGTCACCCTGCAGGTCCCGGTCACCGTCCTGCTGTCCCGCTACTCCCGGCGGACCGTCCTGGCTCTCGGCGGAGTGGTGCTCGCCGCGTCCTACCTCGGCTTCCTCGCGGCCACCTCGCCGGGACACGGCTGGGGCGCTCCGGCCGTCGCCGCCGTGTCCGTGCTCTGCACCATCGGCGAGATCATCTACGCGGGCAGCGCCACCGCCCTCGTCACCGCCCTCGCCCCGGCCCATGCCCTGGGGCGCACCCTCGCCCGCTTCGAGCTCTCCACGGGCTTCGGCCTCGCCGTCTCCCCGGCGGTCATCACGGCTCTGGCACCCCACGGCCCGACCGCCCTCTGGGGCAGCCTCGCCGCTGCGACGCTGCTCTCGGCCGGTGCCGTTGCCACCTAGCGGTCGGGCTCAGCAGCCGTGCCGACCGGGCCTCAGTCGCGCAGGCACGCAAGGCGGTTCGACAGCCGGGTACGTACGGGACATGCCGATCGACGCCTCTTCGGCGCGCCGCAGGCCAGAGACGAGGACCCATCGTGAGCCATCCGCCCATAGCCCCCGCTGCCCCGAAGCGGGCCATGTGGCCGCTGTACGCGGCGGGGTTCACCACCGCCTTCGGCGCGCACGGCATCGCCGCCAACCTCGGCGGTTTCTCCGCGGACGCCGTCACTTCCCTCCTGGTCCTGGGCGGTCTGCTCGCCCTGTACGACGGCGCCGAGGTTCTCCTCAAGCCGGTGTTCGGCTCGCTCGCCGACCGCATCGGCGGCAAACCGGTCCTGCTCGGCGGCCTGATCGCGTTCGCCGCCGCCTCCGCCCTGTACGCGATCGCGGACAGCCCCGGCCGGCTGTGGGCGGCCCGCCTGGGCCAGGGCGCGGCGGCCTCCGCGTTCTCCCCGTCCGCCTCCGCGCTGGTGGCCCGCCTCAACCCGGCGGCCAAACGCGGGCGTGCGTTCGGCAGTTACGGCTTCTACAAGTCCATCGGCTACACCCTCGGCCCGCTGCTCGGCGGCGTCCTGGTCTGGGCGGGCGGCCTGCGCCTGCTGTTCACGGTGATGGCCGTGTGCGCGGCGGCCGTCGCACTGTGGGCCGCGCTCGCCGTCCCGGCCGTACCGCCACTCCCCCGCAAGCGACAGACCGTCGCCGACCTCGCGCGGCGCCTGGCCGACCGCTCCTTCCTCGCCCCGACCGCCGCGCTCTCCGTCGGCGTGGGGTTCCTGCCCGTCTCGGGAGCCGCGGCCGGGCTCGGCACCGTGGCCACCGGCGCCGCCGTCTCCGTCCTCGCCGCCACCGCCGCCGTCGTCCAGCCCAAGGCGGGACGCGCCCTGGACGCCGGACGCCTGAGCACCCGTACCGGGCTACTGGCCGGACTGCTCATCACCGCCGCAGGACTCGCCGCCGCGATGCTGCCCGGCCTGGCCGGGGTCCTGCTGGCCGCCTCCCTCATCGGCACCGGCACCGGTCTTATCACCCCGCTCGGCTTCGCCGCGCTCGCCGCCTCGACGCCGGAGGAGCGCATGGGCCAGACCATGGGCTCGGCCGAACTCGGCCGCGAACTGGGCGACGCCGGCGGCCCGTTGCTCGTGGCGGGCGTCGCCACCGCCGCCACCCTCACCTACGGCTACGCGGCCCTGGCCGTTCTCCTGGCCGCAGGCGCACTGCCCGCCCTGGGCGGCCGCCGCCGAGCGGCAGACGGCCGGAACGCCGGAGGGTCAGTCTCCCGTTGACACCGCAGGCGGGCTCATGGGCAAGGCCAGGTGGTCGACCACGTCGTGCAGGTTCGAGCGGCGGTGGTAGACGGCGCGTTGGCGGTCGGCCCCGTTGCCCTCGGCGCACAGGCGCGCCCAGCCGGCCCTGACCACGTCCAGGTCGCCGTGGCGGTGCAGGGCGGGCCGGATCCAGGACAGCATCCGCCGGACGTGCGTCCGCGCCGGGAGGAGGCGGCCGGTGAGCGGGTCGACGCCGTGGCCCGTCAGCCCGTCGCGGGCCGCGCGCCAGCAGGCCGCGCGCAGCAACTCCGGCTCGGGCCGCGGTGCCGGCTCACCGGACGCGATGGCTCGGAGCGCGGTGGCCGCCAGTGCCCGTACGACGGCGGCGAGCAGGGCGGTGTCCTCGACGGCGCACGCCGCGTCGGCGATGCGGACCTCCAGGGTGGGCACGTGATGGGAGGGTCTGATGTCCCAGTACAGGGCCGTGCGGTCCATGATCGCGCCGGTGGCCACACAGCGGCCCACGAGTTCGTCGAAGTGGGCCGGGGACTCGAAGTACGGGGGTGGGCCCGCGACCGGCCACCGCGCCCAGACCATCGTGCGCCAGCTCGCGTAACCGGTGTCCCGCCCTGCCCAGTACGGCGAGTTCGCGAGGAGGGCGACGAGGACCGGTAGCCAGGGCCGCAGCCAGTTGCTGACCTTAAGAGTCCCTGCCGGATGGTCCGGCAGGCCGATGTGGATGTGGCAGGCACAGACGGTCTGTTCGTCGTCAAGGGCGCGGAAGTCCGCGACGCTCCGCCTGTAGCGCGCGTCCGGAACGACGGGAGGCGGCGCAGACTCGTCGATGACCGGCGTCCCGCTGGAGATGGCGCGCACCCCCTGCTGCTCGGCGGCAACGCCGACCGCGCCCCGCATGGCGCGCACCTGCTCCGCCAGTGCGGACAGGTCGGTGTGCGCATCGGTCCGCGCCTCGACCTGATAGCGCGTCAGTTCCGTACCGACCCGCGTACCGAGTTCGGGCGCGGCCGCGGCCACCACCTTCACGCTGTGCGGAGCGAGCTTCCGGAACACCGGGTCGACCAGCAGGTATTCCTCCTCCAGACCCACCGTCAGCTGTTCCGGCGCTGCCTGCACGGACGTCCTCCCTCGATGTCGGCCGCAAGGGGCGGTCTTGCGCGCAGGGGGCGGCTCCGGCTCCACTGGGCAGGGGTGGTGACCATGATGTCACGGCCGGTAACCACAGGGCAGGGCGCATTCCGGGCATGCAGCCAGGCGTGCCCGGGTGCGGATCCTCCACACGACGAGGGGCTTGGCGTGGACGAGCGGACCCAGGTGCTGGTCGCCGGCGGCGGACCGGCAGGCGCCACCGCCGCAACCCTGCTCGCCCGGCAGGGCTTCGATGTGACCCTGCTGGAACGGGACCGGTTTCCCCGCTACCACATCGGGGAGTCCCTGCTGCCCTCGCTGCTGCCCGTACTGGACGTGATGGGCGCACGCGAAGCGGTCGAGCGCCACGGCTTCACCCGCAAGACCGGAGCCTTCTACGGCTGGAGCGGGCAGGAGTGGCAACTGCGGTTCGACACTTCGGACCGGCCCGCCGCCTACAGCTTCCAGGTCATCCGCTCCGAGTTCGACCGTCTGCTCCTGGACCATGCCCGCGCGCAGGGAGTGCGGGTGCGCGAGGAGACACAGGTACGCCGGGTCGGATTCGACGGCGACCGCACGACCTCGGCCACCTGGACCTCCCGGGACGGCCGCGCCGGACAGACGCACTTCCGGTGCCTCGTCGACGCCTCCGGCCGGGCCGGGGTCCTGGCCGCACGTCAGCTGCGCACGCGCCGGTTCCACGACGTCTTCCGCAATGTCGCCGCCTGGGGATACTGGCGCGGCGCCGCGCCCCTGCCGGGCGCACCGGAGGGCGCGATCGGCGTCTTCTCCCTGCCCGAGCACGGATGGATCTGGGCCATCCCCCTCCATGACGGCACCCTCAGCGTGGGCCTGGTGACGGACAAGCGCTCCTTCAGCCGGGCACGCGATCAACACGGCTCCGTCGACCGCCTCTACGCGGAGGCGCTCACCCAATGCCCGCTGCTCGAGCGCATGTTGGGCGGTGCGCAGCGCGTCTCGGACCTCAAGGTGGAGAGCGACTACTCCTACGTGGCCGAGGAGTTCTGCGGCCCCGGCTACTACCTCACCGGGGACGCCGCCTGCTTCTTGGACCCCCTGCTGTCCACGGGCGTCCATCTGGCCATGTACAGCGGGCTGCTCTCCGCCGCCGCGATAGGCAGCGTGCTGCGCGGCGAGATCGACGAGGCCTCGGCCCAGCGCTTCTACCGCACCGCCTACCGGCACGCCTACGAGCGCCTGCTCATCCTGGTCGGCGCCTTCTACCGGATCCACGACGGCCGCGACGCGTACTTCCGCAAGGCCCAGACCCTCAGCCACCGCGACCAGCAGGACCTGCGTCTGCACGAGTCGTTCCTCAACATCGTGACCGGCGTCGAAGACCTCGGCGACGCCCAGGACGAGGCCGTCGCCACCCTCATCGACAGACTCCGCCGGCCTCTCGACGGGCACCGCGCGCAGGGCCTTGGCGGCCACGGAACCAGCCACATGGTCCCGCTGCCCACCCGCCCCGAACAGGCGTCGGCCGGCCTCTACCTCACCCTCGACCCCGTGGGCCTCCGCCGGGCGGCGGCCGACCGCCCATGACGGCCGCCGCTCTCCTCCCGAGGGCTGCCTCACACCGCCGGGACGGCGGACCTGTCAGCCGCGTTCCGGCTGAGCACGGCCGCTCCCCGCGCTCGTCAGAATCGCGCTCGCGACAACGTCGAAGAGGCGGTCGGCGCGCGTCGCGAGCGAGGGCTGATCGCCGAGCCAGGCGAGCATGGCCACCAGCCCGAACAGATCGGCGCCATCGGCATCACTGCGCGCCACGCCGGCGGCCTGGGCGCGGGCGAGGAGCCGCGCACCGGCCGCGCACCGGCCGCGCGCAGGGTGACGCACGAGGCGTGGAGTGCGGATTCGGTGTCCTCGATGGCGGCCGCCCACAGCAC
>NZ_JBHYIG010000383.1:0-7908 GCF_042740015.1 Streptomyces sp. NPDC059037 | reverse complement strand
CGCGCCGCTGCCCCACCCCGCCGGGGGGCCCCGCGAGTGGCCGCGTGTCCGCCGCCCGGGGGCGCGCCCCCGCGGACGCCTTCGCCACCGCCCGCGTGGCCCTGCCCACCGCCACGGACGCGCCGACGGCACCCCTGGACCGGCATCCGGCGCGCATCGCCGTCCCGGTGTTCCTGGAGGGATACGCGGCGCAGGAGGACGACGAGGCGCTGACGTTCACCGTGGCCGGACATCCGCTGGCCGTCGACACCGACCGCATCCCGGCCGCGGGACCGCTCACGCCCCAGGCCGTCGCCACATCCGGCGCGTGCATCGGACTGCTCCGCTGGGACGCCGGGGCGTACCGCCTGCAGCCGCTGGCCGTGGAGACGACCGTACGGAAGAAGGCCGTGGCGATCCACGCCGGGGGATGGGCGGGCGGCACGACCGACAAGGCCGGAGTCAAGGCCGAGAAGGCAGCCACCGACGCGGTGGCCGTGCTGCGGGAGCGCGCGGGAAGGCTGCTGCGGAAATGACGGACCACAC
Source organism: Streptomyces sp. NPDC059037 (assembly GCF_042740015.1). Lineage (NCBI taxonomy): Bacteria > Bacillati > Actinomycetota > Actinomycetes > Kitasatosporales > Streptomycetaceae > Streptomyces > Streptomyces sp. NPDC059037. The sequence continues at coordinate 7,383 of NZ_JBHYIG010000383.1, read as the reverse complement.
GACCGGGCGGCCGCCCACTCCTGAGGCCGACCCCCACGACAACCGTCGGCAGGTCCTGTACTGGCGGCTCCTCGCCCGGCTCTTCGACCCCGAGGAGCAGCCCACACTGGAGTCGGCGAGTCTCGCCGTCGTCGAGGACATCGGACTGCCGTCGGCGCTCCTTGACCCGGGGGCCTCCGTCGACTCGATCGTGCAGCGCCACCCGGAACTGGCCGCGGAGTTCGATGGGTTGATGGCACCCGAACCCGAGCATGACGGTGCCCGCGACCGGGCCGCCGAGGTGCGGCGCGCCGCCCTGGTGTCGAAGACGCTGCTCAATGTGTTCGCCACCGGAAGCGGCACGGTCACCGCCGGACAGCTGGCGCGCTGGCAGTCCGACGCGGGCTGGCTGGAGCGCGCGCTCGGCTGCAAGCCCGGCGATCTGCGGGGCGGGCGGGCCGGCGGAGGTTCAGGAGCAGGAGCGGCGACCGGCGGCGGGAGACAGGGCGTCAGCCCGACCGGCACCGGAGGCCGGGGCACGAACCCCGACCTCAGCAGGCTCATCCCGGCGATCGGCCCGGAACTGGGCTCGATCGAGGCCGACCTGGTCAAGCGCATGCACCTGCGGGAGGTCCTCGCCGATCCGAAGCTCGCCTCGCAGCTGACCCCGAGCATGTCGCTCATCGAGCAGCTGCTGCGGGACAAGGACAACCTCTCGGGTGTGGCCCTGGCCAACGCCAAGGCGCTCATCCGCCGCTTCGTCGACGAGGTCGCCGAAGTCCTGCGCACCCAGGTGGAGAAGGCCACCGTAGGCGCCATCGACCGCTCCGTGCCGCCCAAGCGGGTGTTCCGCAACCTCGACCTCGACCGCACCATCTGGAAGAACCTCACCAACTGGAGCCCGGAGGAGGAGCGGCTGTACGTCGACCGCCTCTACTACCGGCACACCGCGCGCAAGACGACGCCCCAGCGGCTGATCGTCGTCGTGGACCAGTCGGGCTCGATGGTCGACTCGATGGTGAACTGCACCATCCTGGCGTCGATCTTCGCCGGGCTGCCCAAGGTGGACGTCCACCTCATCGCGTACGACACCCAGGCGCTCGACCTCACGCCCTGGGTGCACGACCCCTTCGAGACGCTCCTTCGCACCCAGCTCGGCGGCGGCACCGACGGCACGGTCGCCATGGCACTGGCGCAGCCGAAGATCGCCGAGCCCCGCAACACCGTCGTCGTGTGGATCTCCGACTTCTACGAGTGGCGGAGCGAGCCGCTGTTCGAGTCCATGGCGGCCATCCACCGCTCGGGCGCCAAGTTCATCCCCGTCGGCTCGGTGACCAGCTCAGGCCGCGGCAGCGTCAACCCGTGGTTCCGCGAGCGCTTCAAGGACCTCGGTGCGCCGGTGCTCTCCGGCCACATAAAGAAGCTCGTCCACGAGCTCAAGACGTTTCTCGCCTGACGCTTCAGGCCGGGCGCCCGCCTGCGGCTCCCAAAGATCTCCCCTTTACCTGAATCCTTTTCGAGGAAGGCCCTGCCATGTCCGATGTGTTGCGCGCCCCTGCCGAGCTCAAGTACGCCGAGGAGCTGGACTGGCTCGAGTCCGTCGACGACAACCCCAAGCCCTTCTCCTGGCGGCTGTCCCCGAAGATGGTCCGCCTGTTCGTCCTTGGCTCCGAGCGCTCCGACGGCCTGGACCGGAAGATCTCGCAGAAGTGGTTCGGCGACCGCAGCTTCGTCGAGCGCTCCATCGTCACGCTGGCCTCCGACCGCGGGCTGCTGCTCATCGGCGACCCCGGCACCGGCAAGAGCTGGCTCGCCGAGCTGCTCTCCGCGGCGATCAGCCGCAATTCCACGCAGGTGGTGCAGGGCACGGCCGGCACCACCGAGGACCACATCAAGTACTCGTGGAACGTGTCCATGGTCATCGCCAAGGGCCAGTCGCGGGAGTCGATGATCCCCTCGCCGATCATGACGGCGATGGAGACCGGCACGATCGGCCGCTTCGAGGAACTGACCCGTTCCACCAGCGACGTACAGGACGCGCTGATCTCGATCCTGTCCGAGAAGTACATCTCCGTACCGGAGTTGGGCAGCGACGCGGACAGCGACAACATCGTCTTCGCCAAGCCCGGCTTCTCCATCATCGCCACCGCCAACAGCCGTGACCGCGGCGTCAACGACCTGTCGTCGGCCCTCAAGCGCCGCTTCAACTTCGTCCGCATCCCGGTCGTGACGAACAAGAAGAGCGAGACGGAGATCGTCCGTTTCCGTACCGAGGAACTGCTGCGCCGCCACCAGATCGACCTGGACGTGCCGCCGACACTGCTCGACGTACTGCTGCAGAGCTTCGCCGACCTGCGCGCCTCGTCGGCCGCGGCCGCGAGCGACGACGAGAAGCTGGAGTCGGCCCTGTCCACCGCAGAACAGATCGGCGTGCTTGAAGACGCCATCCTGCACAGCAACTTCTTCGGCGAGCGCGCCCTGACCGCGCACACGCTGGCCTCCTCGCTCGTGGGGTCGCTGGCCCGGCGCGAGCCCGAGGACCTGGCCATACTCAACAAGTATCTGCACGGAGTCGTCGAGCCGCGCAGCAAGGAAGTCGGCGGCTCCTGGCCGGAGTTCCTGGAGGGCGGCCGCGACGCGATCGCCACCCTGTCATGAGCGGCACCCAGGCGAGCAACCAAGCGAGTACCCAAGTGAGCACCCACGAGGGCACCTTCGAGGCGCTGCGCGGACAGCTGCAGGAGGCCGCCGCGACCTTTGCCGACGGGCCCGATGCCCTGCAGGGCATCCTCCTCGGCCTGGTCGACGACGTCGACCGCGCGCTCGGCGAACCGCTGGAGATCTTCCCCGTCTGCCATCACTCGCCGGCCTCGGCTCTCGCGATGGCCCGCCGCCTGCGGGAGAAGCAGCCGAAGGTCGTGTACGTGGAGCTGTGCGAGGACATGGCGCCGCTCCTGACCGAACTGCGCAACTGCAGGCTCCCGGTGGCGGTCCAGGCGTTCGCCACCGAGGTCGACGGCTTCCCCGCCGACTGGTCGCCGCTTTCGGTGGTCGCACCGATCACTGAGGCCTCGGCCGAGTACCAGGCGATCGCGTACGCCCTGGACACGCCGGGAGTGGAACTGGTCCTCGTGGACCGTTCGTCGGACCACGTCTTCCAATGGGACACGCGGGGCAAGCGCGCCGAGGACCCGGCCGATCCGGACGCACCTCCCGCCGACGAGGAGGCCGCGCTGCACGGCGACGCGGTCGGCGTGGAGATCGGCGACCTGCGGCCGCGCTTCGCCGAACTGGAGGAGCACCTGCTGCGCCACGGCCGGGTGCGGCACTGGTCGGAGTGGTGGCACCAGTACGTCGAACTGCCGCTGGGCGACAGCGACCACGACACCTACCGCCAGGTGATGCTCCTGATAGGCAGCCTCTTCCGGCGCCTCGCGCCCGGCGACCCGGACCGGGTGCGGGTCGACGAGGACCGCGAGCGCTACATGTGGACCAGGATGCGCGAGCACCTGGCCGCGACCGGCACCGATCCCGCCGACTGCCTCTATGTCTGCGGCGCCTTCCACGCGGCAAGCCGTGTCGAGGAGTTCGGCGTGCACGGCACCGACACCTTCGAGATCAGCCCGCGCAGCGCCACCAAGTGGCAGCACGGCCTGATCCCGTCGAGCCACGCGTCGATCGAGGCGCAGTTCGGCCTCGCCGCCGGTTCGGTGTCCATCGCCGCGACGGTCTGGGCGAAGAACCTCAAGCGCACCAGGACGGAGCCGTACCGCCTCGCGGGACAGGCGGGCGCGAAGAAGAAGTCCAAGGCCAAGAAGGCGGCCGCCGCGCCACCGCCCGCACCGGCGGCCGAGCCCTCGGACAGACTGACCGGCTTCCTGCGGCAGCCGCCCGTCCTCGACCGGCTCGACGAGGCCGAACTGCTCGGCTGGTCCGTGGAGATCGTGCGCGCCGCGCGCCGCAACGGCTATCTCGCCTCCACCGCCGACGCCATCGCGGTGTTCGAGACGTCGATCCTGCTGGCCGGGATGCGCGACCGGGCAAGGCCCACGCCGTACGACTTCCAGGACGCGGCCGTCACGTGCATCGAGAAGGACTCGGTGCCCGGCCGGCGCGACGTACGCCGCCTCGTCGAAATCATGATGGGCGGCGACCGGATCGGGCAGGTCGGCTATGAATCGCTGCCACCGCTGGCCCGCGACGTGCACGACCGCCTCGCACCGCTGAACCTGCCGCTGGAGAAGCGCGGCGTGCAGCGGGCCCTGCTCGACATCGCCGGGCAGCCGGAGCTGGGGCCGTGCTCCGACGTGCTGTGGATGCTGCGCCATCTGATGCCGCACGGCGCCGCACGCCCGATCATGGGCGAGCGGAAGCTGGGGGAGCGGTCCATCCAGGAGTCGTGGGACCTGGCTCTGGGCACCCACCAGCGCGCGCTCATCGAGCTCGGCTACGAGGGCGTCAGCATCGAGCAGGTCCTTGAGCAGCGCCTGCGCCGCACCGCGTACGGCCCGCAGGCCACCGCGGCGACGGTCCTGCAGGCCGTCGAGGACGCGACGCTGTACCTGCGCAGCCGCCGCCTCGCCGACGAACTGGGGACCCGCGCCCTGGAGGTGCTGTCGGCCGAACGCAGCGTGGACGGAGCGCCGGAAGTGCTGCGCCGGGTGCGGCGGCTGCTCGCCCACTACCGCACCAGCGAGCCGACCCTGCCGCCGTGGATCGAGTCCTTCGTCAAGGCGGGTTACGCGCACTACTGCACCCTGCTGCCGACGGCCTTCACCGACGAGGACGCCACCGTGCGCCAGGTGGCGGCGATGCTGGGCTTCCTCTTCAGCATGGAGAGCCTGGCCCTTTCGCTCGGCTGCGACCGGACCCAGCTGGAGCTCGCGGTCGCCCAGTCGCATCCGCAGGACCCGTCGAAGACGGCGCTGCTGTGGGCCTCCCAGACGCAGCTGGGGAACCTGTCCCGTGCGGACCTTCGGGCCAGGTGCGACGAACTCCTGGGCAACCCCCTGGTGGTGCCCGCCTATCCGCAGTACCTGAGCGGCTTCGTGCACGCCCTGGAGCCCGTCCCGGGTCTCACCGACTTCGTCGTGGAGGCGGTGTCCAACGCGTTCGGACGGCTGCCGGACCCGGTGCTGCTGCCGTGGCTGCCGACGCTGATCACCACCCTGCGCGGCAGCGGCACGGACCTGGCGCCGCTCCTCATCCGCGAGGCCGGACGGATCTTCCCGGGCAAGCTCGCGGCGCTCGACGCATGGGTGCCGCCGTGGCTGGCGCAGCCGGAACCGGTGGCGATGAGTCCGGCGGGGCGCGCCGACGGTGCCTCCGGCTGCACGCTGCTCGCCGCTCACCCCGCGACGTGTGACGCGGTGGCGAGCCTGCTCGGCTGCGAGGGGACGTGGGAGACGGCGGATGCGGGCCCGTCGGGTGCCGCACTGGTCGGCCGTCATCCCGAGACGGCACTGGCCCTTGAGGCGCTGCTGTCCGGCGCCTGACCTCGACGGCGTGACCTCCGAACTCGTCCGTGGCTCGCGGCAGTACCGCGAAGCCGCGGGCGAGTTCGTGTTTCCCGGCAGCACGAGCGTTCCGCGAACCCGCGCGTTGCAAGGTCGTGAAGCGAGCCACCGGCACCTTGACCGTGCTTCCGGCCGGCGGCCATGCTCCTGGACATGACCGCGATGCCCCCTCTTGTCCCGCGGCTCCACGTCGACCTGGGCCGTCTCTCCTCGGCCGCGTGTCGCCGGCGCATGGCCTGACCGGCCGCTCCGCGCCCTCTTCGCCCAGCCGCTCGGCGGCTCACTCATACCTCCGCAACACCACCACCATCACCTCAACTCGGCCGACACCGGGGCGAGGTGATCCGTGCTGCCCATCGAATCGATCCGCGCTGCCCATCGAAGGGATACCGGCCCCATGACCTCCGCACCCGCAGTGGAATCCCCGCACGACCCCCAGACCCCCGGCATCGCCGTCCAGAAGGTCGGCGGCCGCATCGGCGCCGTCATCTCCGGCGTCCGCCTCGGCGGCGACCTGGACGAGGCGACCGTGGCCGCCGTCCGCGCCGCACTCCTTGAGCACAAGGTCGTCTTCTTCCGCGACCAGCAGCACCTCGACGCAGAGAGCCACGAGGCCTTCGCCCGGCTGCTCGGCACCCCCGTCGCCCATCCCACCGTCCCGTCCGTCGACGGCCGCTACGCCCTGGGCATCGACAACGACCACGGCGGCCGCGCCAACCAGTGGCACACCGACGTCACGTTCGTGCCCGCCTACCCGGCGTTCTCCATCCTCCGCGCCGAGGTCATCCCGCCCTACGGCGGCAACACGCTGTGGTCCAACACCGCCGCCTACGCCGGGCTGCCCGAGCCGCTGCGGATCCTCGCCGACAGCCTGCGCGGCGTACACACCAACGACTACGACTACGCGGCCGTACGCCCCGGCGCCTCGACGGCGGCGCTCGAACAGCACCGGAAGGTGTTCACCGCGGTCACGTTCCAGACCGAGCACCCCGTGGTGCGCGTCCACCCCGAGACCGGGGAACGCACCCTGATCCTCGGTCGGCGTCGACGGGCGGCGCTCGACGCTGCTCACCCCGCGGTCCGTTCCCGAGCCCGTGCACGGGCTCGCTTCCGGCGCCTCCACGGACGGCACGGTCGCGGAGGGTTCGGGGGGCCTTCAATAAACCTGCACATCGAATACCCGGTCCAGTCACGGTATTCGGCGAACACTTCACACAAAGCCGTGTGTATGAGCCACAGAACAGACGCTATTGGGGACGGAGTGTCCGCTTTGTTGAAGGGAGTCCCGCGGTCTGCCCGATTCCCTCATGTGAAGCTTGTGAAGGAGCTGCCGCCACGCGGTGAACATGCCTGCACGCAGGGGTGATTCGTCCTCGCATTCACAGCCGACGGCCGTCCGACCGATTGGATGTGCGACATCCGAACGTGCTTTGATCCTGCCCACGCGGAATTCGCAGTTTGGGTTCCGCATTCTTAGAAACATCTTTGCAACAACCATGAGAAGGGCAGCTCACATCATGAACTCCACCCCCCAGGTCCAGACCCTCGAGATCTCCGACGCCGACCTCGACAACGTCTCGGGTGGCCTCTCCGCCGCTGCCGTCGGCACCGTGACCGGCGCCGTCGACTCGATCGCCCCGGTCTCCTCCACGGTTGCCGGCGTCGTTGGCGTCGTCGAGGGCACCACCGGCCTGAACACCGCCCCCCTCGCGGGCCTGGCCACCAGCACGGTCGCCGGTCTCTGAGCATCTCGCTCGCTGAGACACCATGATTCGTGAGCCCCGGAACATCCAGTTCCGGGGGGGACCGGCGCCCGAAACAAGGTTGGGGAGAGCCCCCGGGCGGTGCGCCCACCCGCCCCGGCCCAGCGGGGTGGGTGATAAAAATA
>NZ_JBHYIG010000382.1:0-7946 GCF_042740015.1 Streptomyces sp. NPDC059037 | reverse complement strand
CCAACGGGCGCCCCCATTGGGGGGCGCGGGGCTGTGACATGTGCGGCTCCGCCGCGTGGGCGCGACCAGCCACGGACGGCCCGCAGATGTGTCACTGGCGGCGGAGCGCTCAGCGAACCTCACGCAGCACATCGAGAATCGCCGCATCATCCGGCGCCGCCTCAAGGCGGGCCCGGAACCCGGTGTCTATCAGCTTCCGCGAGAGCAGCGCGAGAATCCGCAGATGCTCGTCGCCCGCGGCCGCCTCCGGCACGGAGATCATGAAGATCAGCTTGGCCTTCGTACCGTCGAGCGAGCCCCACTCGATGCCCTCCGCCGACCGGGCGAACCCGACGACCGGCGAGGTCACCGCATCGGTCTTGGCGTGCGGGACGGCGATCTCCTCGCCGAGCCCCGTGGTGCCCTGGGCCTCGCGGCGCAGCGCCGTCCGCACGAGCTCCTCGACGTCGGCGACCTTGCCCGTGGCGGCAAGGAGGTTCGCCATCTCGCGGATCGCGGACTCCTTGTCCTCCGACTCCAGTTGGACCTTCACGGTCTGCTGGGTGAGATAGCCGGAGAGGACCTCGTCCTCGTCCTTGGGGGAGGGGGCGGGGGCCGGTGCGGCGGGATCCTTCTGCAGACCACCTCCGGAGCCACCCGTGGGGACGGCCCCCGCCCCCGCGAGCACGAGCTCGGGCTCGGGACCGCCCGGCACATCCACGAGCGGAACCCCGCGCCGCTTGCGCTCGCTGAGGTCGACCAGCGCGACCGTGGTCAGCGCGGTGACGACGGTGCCGATGGCAACCGCGATGAAGAACATCGGTACGCCGCCGACGGCACCCAGGACCGCCACGATCGGCCCGCCGTGCGGCACCGCGTCCTCGACACCCGCGAGCCCCGCGATCGCACCGGCGACGGCACCGCCGAGCATGTTCGCCGGGATGACCTGCGCGGGCCGCGCGGCAGCGAACGGAATGGCGCCCTCCGAGATCCCGAACAAGCCCATGAACAAGGCGGCGAAACCGGTCTCGCGCTCCTGTTCGCTGTAGAGCCGCTTGCGGATCAGCGTCGCGAGACCCTGCCCGAGCGGCATGACCGGGATCGCCGCGGCGCACATGCCCATGACGGTCTGGTTGCCGGTCGCGATGAGCCCCGCGCCGAACAGGAACGCCGTCTTGTTGACCGGCCCGCCCATGTCGAACGCGATCATGAGCCCGAGAATCGCGCCCAGCAGAATCGCGCTGGTCCCGGTCATGCCGCTGAGCCAGTCGGTCAGATGCTCGAAGACCCAAGAGATGGGCTTGCCGATGACGTAGATGAAGAAAAGACCGAGTGCCGTGGTCGCGACGATGGGGATCACGATGATCGGCATGATCGGCTGCGCGAACTTGGGGACCTTGACCTTCTTGATCCACAGCACCAGATAGCCGGCGAGGAAGCCGGTCACGATGGCCCCGATGAAGCCCGCGCCCGCCTTGGAGTCGTACAGCTCACCGGTGTTGGCGATCCAGCCGCCGATCATGCCCGGCACAAGCGCGGGCCGGTCCCCGATCGCGTACGCGATATAGCCGGAGAGGATCGGCACCATCAGCGTGAAGCCGATGACACCGATCTGGTTCACATGCATCCAGAAGGAGTCGTCCGGGATGACGAGTCCGCCCTTGGGGTCGGTGTGACCGCCGAGCGAGAGCGAGATGGCGATCAGCAGACCACCGACCACGACGAACGGAATCATGTACGAGACGCCGTTCATCAGCGCCTTGTACGCGACGCTGCGCTCCTTGCCGCCGCCTGCGCCCGTGATCGGATCGGCGGCGCCACCGCCGCCACCGGCCCCGTGCACCGGAGCGGTCCGCACCTGCTCGATCAGCCGCTCGGGGTTGCTGATGCCTTCGGAGACGCCGACGGACAGCACGCGCTTGCCCACGAACCGGCTGCGGTCGACGTCCTTGTCGGCCGCGATGATGATGCCGTCGGCCTCCCTGACATCGTTGTCAGACAAGACATTCTCGGCCCCGATGGAGCCCTGCGTCTCCACCTTCATGTCGATGCCGAGGCTCTCCGCGGCCTGCGAGAGCTTCTCCGCGGCCATGTACGTGTGAGCGATACCGGTCGGACAGGCGGTCACCGCGAGCAGCTTGAGCTTCGTCCGCTCGCTGCCGCCACCGCCTATGGGGGGATCGGCCGGATGGTTCACGTGGATCTCCTAACGCCTAACGCCTTCGTCAAACAAGATCGCGCAAATGTTCCCGATCTCAGGGCATCCTGCAACACATACGGGGAGGATCAAAAGAGCAAAGGTCCCGTCCTGCCCGGGCCTGTGTGCCTTTCTTCCACCACCCCGTCCGTACCGGCTGTTCCACCACCCCGTCCGTACCGGCTGTTCCACCACCCCATCCGTACCGGCTGTTCCACCACCCCATCCGTACCGGCGGGTTCGGAGGCGGGCTGGGGCAGGCTCGGCCAATCGGTGTAGCTTTGTGACTGAGCCAGACGTCGCTGCTGATGGCGGTCGGGCGGTCCGCGCGCGCCCCGGCCGAGGGAGAGAGGGCCTCCGACGGACTGCGCTGCTGCGCACCGGTGCACCTCTGTGCCGTTGTCGCAGGTCAGCCATGTCCACCCACCCTCGATCTACCCACGAGGAGCAGCTCGCACATGACGACTCTCATCAACGGCCAGGACTTCAAGGTCGCCGACCTCTCCCTCGCCGAGTTCGGCCGCAAGGAGATCACCCTCGCCGAGCACGAGATGCCCGGCCTGATGTCGATCCGCAAGGAATTCGCCGCCGCCCAGCCGCTGGCCGGCGCCCGCATCATGGGCTCGCTGCACATGACCGTGCAGACCGCCGTCCTCATCGAGACCCTGGTCGCCCTCGGCGCCGAGGTCCGCTGGGTTTCCTGCAACATCTTCTCCACCCAGGACCACGCGGCCGCGGCCATCGCCGTCGGTCCGAACGGCACCCCGGACAACCCCCAGGGCATCCCGGTCTTCGCCTGGAAGGGCGAGACCCTGGAGGAGTACTGGTGGTGCACGGAGCAGGCGCTGACCTGGCCGAACACCCCCACCGGCGGCCCGAACATGATCCTGGACGACGGCGGCGACGCCACGCTCCTGGTCCACAAGGGCGTCGAGTACGAGAAGGCCGGCAAGGTCCCGTCCGAGGACACCGCCGAGTCGGACGAGCACCGCGTCATCCTGCAGCTGCTCAACCGCACCATCACCGACGGCTCGCAGAAGTGGACCCAGCTCGCCTCGGAGATCCGCGGCGTGACGGAGGAGACCACGACCGGCGTCCACCGTCTCTACGAGATGCACCGTGACGGCACCCTCCTCTTCCCGGCGATCAACGTGAACGACGCCGTGACGAAGTCGAAGTTCGACAACAAGTACGGCTGCCGCCACTCCCTGATCGACGGCATCAACCGCGCCACGGACGTCCTGATCGGCGGCAAGACCGCCCTCGTCTGCGGCTACGGCGATGTCGGCAAGGGCTGCGCGGAGTCCCTGCGCGGCCAGGGCGCCCGGGTGATCATCACCGAGGTCGACCCGATCTGCGCCCTGCAGGCGGCGATGGACGGCTACCAGGTCGCGACGCTCGACGAGGTCGTCGACAAGGTCGACATCTTCGTCACGACGACCGGCAACAAGGACATCATCATGGCCTCGGACATGGCCAAGATGAAGCACCAGGCGATCGTCGGCAACATCGGCCACTTTGACAACGAGATCGACATGGCCGGCCTCGCCAAGATCCCCGGCATCGTCAAGGACGAGGTCAAGCCGCAGGTCCACACCTGGACGTTCCCCGACGGCAAGGTCCTCATCGTCCTCTCCGAGGGCCGCCTGCTGAACCTGGGCAACGCGACGGGCCACCCGTCCTTCGTGATGTCCAACTCCTTCGCGGACCAGACCCTGGCCCAGATCGAGCTGTTCACCAAGCCCGACGAGTACCCGACCGACGTCTACGTGCTCCCCAAGCACCTCGACGAGAAGGTCGCCCGCCTCCACCTGGACGCGCTCGGCGTGAAGCTCACGACGCTGCGCCCGGAGCAGGCCGCGTACATCGGCGTAGAGGTAGAGGGCCCGTACAAGCCCGACCACTACCGCTACTGACCGAGCCGGTCTCCGGGCCTGACCCGGCAACCACGCTCATCAGCAGGCCCTCGCCCAACTGGGCGGGGGCCTGCGCCCGTTGGAGTAGCGTGAATGTTCGGGGCGCGCCATCTCGCGGGGCGCTGACCTGTGAGCAAGGCCGGTCGGTCTGCTCGCCCGCAGGCCGGTGCGTGCGCAGCCGTGCGGTATCCGTGGCCCCGAGAAGATCGGACCGATCCTGCCGGCCACACGGCCTGCGCCGCCCTGCGGTGTCCCCGGACCCGTGAAGATCGGGGCGGATCCAGCTGCCCACTCGGCCTGTGGGCCCCGGGGGGTTGCCCCCCCGGAAGCCTGTGCCCGTAAGACGGCCGGTCCAACTGGTCACTCGGCCTGCGGGCCCCGGTGCTTGCCCCCCGGGGGGCCTGCGCCAGCGAGACGCCGGGTCCACCGCCCGGCCTGCCTGGCCACGCGGCTGCCCACCCCGGAAGCCTGTGCCCATGAGACGGCCGGTCCAACTCGTCACTCGGCCTGCGGGCCCTGGGGCTTGCCCCCCCCGAGGGGCCTGCGCCAGCGACACCGCCCGGCTCGCCTGGCCACCCGGCTGCCCACCCCCGGAGAAGCCTGTGCCCGTAAGAGGGCCGGGCCGACTGGGTCACTCGCCCCCATCCCATCCCATCCCATCCCAGCTCGCCCCAGCTGAGCCCAGCCCCAGCCTCTTCGGCGCGGCCCGACCCAGGGGCGCCCCCGCCCCCAGCCCCGCCACTGCCACCATGGTGCCGACAGCCAACAGCACTGCCCCCGGCTTGGCCCCGGCCAAGAACTCAGCCCCCGACGAGGACCGAACCCCCATGCCCCGCGGCCACTATTCGCTTCACGACCCGCACGACCACACCCCCCTCGGTGAGGAACACTTCCACTGCGCCCCCGGCCCCTCCGGCTGGCGCTACGTCTCCCAGCGGATCGCCCCGTCAGGCGAACACACCGGTTCCGTCGACCTCGCCCTCGACGAACTCGGCCGCCCCATCCGCCTCGAACTACACGCAGGGGACTGGCAGATCCGCGCCGCCGCGATCGACGGCGTCACCTGGGTCCGCACCGACGCCACCGGCGCCCATGCCACCGAGAACAACGCCCCCGCCCACGCCTTCACCGGCACATCCCCCGCTTTCCTCATCGCGACCACACGCCTGCTGCGCCTCACCCCCGCTTCCCCCGCGACCCGCGTCCGCCTCGTCGCCTTCACCGACCCGGTCCTCGCCCCCCGCACCCTCGACCAGTCCTGGGTTCTGCTGAAAAGCGAAGCACACGCCACTGACAACGGCCCTCTGACCGTGGACGAATACCAGGTCACAGCCCTGGACACCGGCGAACAGCACGCCGTACACATCACCGGCGACGTGGTCCTCTCCGCCCCCGGCATCGAGCTCGAGAACCTCGAAACCCCACCCTCGACGTTCGCCTGACCTCGCCCTACGCGGGCGGCACGAACCCCGTGCTCGGCGGCGCGGCCTCAGCACCTTCCTGCCCGACCACCGGACGGACCGCGGCAGTCGGCCGAGCCGGGTACGCCGCGTGAGCCGGGGGAGAGGCGGAAACCGGCGGCACAACACCGCCCGGGTACCCCACAGCGCCCTCTGGCGTCGCATGCCCCGGACCAGCCGCACCCCCGCCGAACGCCCGCCGCGCATCACGAGCCTGCCGCTCCTGCACCACGGCGGCCAAGTACGCGGCCGGCGGAACCCCTTGCGGAGCAGGCGCCCCCGTCCGCGCCGCGAGATCCCCGGCCAGCCGCTCCGCCATCGCCCACCCCACCTGCGGATCCAACTGCCCCATCCGCGTCAGGTACTGCCGAATGGCGAGCCAGAGCCCCTCGGGCACCCCCGACAGATCGAGCCCGGAGAACCGCCCCGCAAGCCAGGGCGGCGGCGGAGGAACAAAGGCCGCGCGCCCCGCAGGCACCCGCTCCCGCACGACGAGCGTCCCCGCGAACACATCCCCGAGGCGGCGCCCACGCGCCGACACCAACGAGGCGATACACGCGACGACCCCGAAGGTCAGCAGAATCTCGACGACCCCGACAGCCCCCCGCACCAACGCGTGCCGAAAGCGAATGGGCCCCCCGTCGTCCCGCACCACCCGAAGCCCACACGCCATCTTCCCGAGCGACCGCCCATGACTGAGCGTCTCCACGGCAATCGGCCCACCGACCAGGATCAGTACGAAGGTGGCCACAGCGATCGCCGCGGCCGCCGCGTCGTCCAACGAGGACGTCGAGGCGACGATCGCCACGGTCACCCCCAGATAGACCGCCCAGGCCACCAGCAGGTCGATCAGTACGGCGAGCGCCCGGCTCGGCAGCTTCGCAGGGCGCAACTCCAGCGCCACCGCCTCGCCCGTCACAAGCTCACTCACGCCAGCCGCCCTTCCCTGCCCTGCCCTAGGAATGGCCAGTCTGCCAAGCTGAGGCAGCATCGCGCCGCAGTACGAGGAGCAGCCACCTGATGGACCTCGACGTCTTCGTGTCCGCCCACCGAGCCGAGTGGGACCGACTCGACGCCCTGCTGCGCCGCCAGCGCCGCCTCAACGGAGCCGAGACCGACGAACTCGTCGCCCTCTACCAACGCACGGCCACCCACCTCTCCCTCATCCAGTCCAGCGCCCCGGACCCACAGCTCACCGGCCGCCTCACACACCTGGTGGCACGCGCGCGCAGCGCGGTGACAGGCACCCGCCGCGCCTCCTGGCGCGACGCGACCCACTTCCTGACCCACGGTTTCCCGGCAGCGGTCTACCGCAGCCGCCACTGGTGGGTCCCCACCGCACTCCTCTCGACGCTCCTCGCGGCCGTCATCGGCTGGTGGATCGCCACACACCCCGAAGTCCAGTCCTCGATCGCCGCCCCCGGAGAACTGCGCGAGCTCACCCGCCCCGGCGGCGAGTACGAGACGTACTACTCAAGCCACCCCGCGGCATCCTTCGCCGCCCAGGTCTGGACGAACAACGCCCAGGCAGCGGCGATGTGCCTGGTCCTGGGCGGCTTCCTCTGCCTCCCGGTCATCTGGATCCTCTTCCAGAACATGCTCAACCTGGGCGTGGGCATCGGCCTGATGTCTTCCGCGGGGCGCCTGGACACCTTCCTCGGCCTTGTCCTGCCGCACGGCCTCCTGGAACTGACCGCGGTCTTCGTAGCCGCCGGTACCGGCCTGCGCCTCGGCTGGACCCTCATCGACCCGGGCCCTCGAACGCGCCGCACGGCACTCGCAGAGGAAGGCCGAGCAGCCCTGGGCATGGCGGTGGGCCTGGCCCTGGTCCTCTTCGTCTCCGGCGCCATCGAAGGCTTCGTCACCCCTTCCGGCCTGCCGACCTGGGCCCGCATCACCATCGGAATCGCCGCTGAACTGGCATTCCTTGCGTACGTCTATCTCCTGGGCGGCAGAGCGGCACGCGCCGGCGCCACCGGCGACCTGGACCCCACGGAACGCAGCGCGGAGGTTCCGACCGCCGCGTGATGTGCGTACGACCCCGCTGACCTGCTAGTCTCCTCGACGCCCCAAGAAAACCGTTGACACGGAAGGACTGGGGAGGTAGATTCGAACAGTTGCCTAGAACTGGACAAGTCCAGTGGCGGCAGTTAACATCTGCCTGCTTCTTGAATTTCATCAAGCAAGAAGCCACTCCCGATAAATCGGAACTTCCGAGCCGGTCAGTCCGGCGGAAAACTTCTGATAAAGTCGGAGCCGCCGGAAAGGGAAACGCGAAAGGCCGAGAGGCCGGAGCGGAAACCTGAAAGGCACCGAGGAAATCGGACACGAAAGAGTCTGATAGAGTCGGAAACGCAAGAACAAAAGAAACACCGAAGGGAAGCGCCCGGAGGA
>NZ_JBHYIG010000381.1:0-7964 GCF_042740015.1 Streptomyces sp. NPDC059037 | reverse complement strand
CCCCTCCGAAGAGGTACGTGTACATAAGGACCATCATGATCGGGAACGCCGTCACGTCGAAGAGCTGCTCCGGCACATGCTTGATCTTCAGCATGGCCCGCCAGCCGAACGTCACGGACGTCGAAAGCGCGCTGGGCCGCGGCGGCCGCTGCCGGGAACCGAGCAGCCCGGCCAGCGACTCGGCGGCGACCGGGGCGAGTTCTTCGGCGCCGGCGTCCGTCTGCGTCACGGCGCTCATGCCATGGCCCCCTTCTCGGTCTTCTCGCTCTTCCCGGTCTGCTCGGCCTGCTCGGCCCGGTCCCGCTTCACCGCGCTGTCGGTCAGCGCGAGGAACACCTCGTCGAGGCTGGGCTGCCCCAGCGAGAAGTTGTCGACGGTGATGCCGGCCCGCGCCAGCTCGGCCAGCGCACGCGACGCCTGCTCGGCCGCCCCCGCGGCGGAATCGCCGCTGCCCACCCGGGCGCTGAGCGCGACCGGGTCGGGCTCCAGCTGCACCGGGACGTCCAGGCACCGGGCCAACAGCCGCCTGGCTTCTTCCCGTTGCGCCGTGTCGCGCAGCCGCAGATGCACGGAGCCCGCGCCCACCGAGGACTTGAGCTCGCCCTTGGTGCCCTCCGCGATCACCTTGCCGTCGTCGATCACCGCGATGCGGGACGCCAGTTGATCGGCCTCGTCGAGGTACTGCGTGGTGAGCAGGACGGTCGTGCCCTGGGTGACGACCGCCCGCACGATGTCCCACACCTGGTTGCGGCTGCGCGGGTCGAGGCCCGTCGTCGGCTCGTCCAGGAAGAGCAGATCCGGTGTGCTGAGGATGGACGCGGCGATGTCGATGCGGCGCCGCATGCCGCCGGAGTAGTTCTTCACCTGCCGCGCCGCCGCCTCGGTGAGCCCGAAGGCCTCCAGGAGCTGCGCGGCCCGCGCGCGGGCCGCGGCCTTGCCGTAGCCGAGCAGACGGCCGAGGAGCACCAGGTTCTCGGTGCCCGTCAGATCCTCGTCCACCGAGGCGTACTGCCCGGTGAGCGAGACACGGGCACGCACCTCGTCCGCCTCCCTGACCACGTCACGGCCGAAGATCCGGGCCTGGCCGCCGTCCGGCCGCAGCAGGGTCGCCAGGGTCTTCACAAAGGTGGTCTTGCCGGCGCCGTTGGGGCCGAGCAGGCCGTAGACGGTGCCCGCCGGGACGGTGAGGTCGATGCCGTCGACGGCCCGCTTCTCCCCGAAGGTCTTCACCAGGCCGCGCACCTCGATGGCAGCCTGCGCACCAGTGCCGCTCATGACCGGGTCCTGTCCTCGTCCGACGTACGTACCTCTTGGCTCGACGTACGTACCTCTTGGCTCGACATACGTACTTCTTGCCGCGGCACGGAAGCGCCGGGCCCGTTGCCCGCAGGCTCGGCGCCGAGCCTGCGCAGCGCGAGCATCGCCCCGATGCCGGGGATCAGGGCGAGCCACCGGGCGCTGGTCCCGGCGGCGGCGGGGATCGCCCAGGTCATCGCGATGGCGACGAGATAGGCCGAGCCATGGGTCGGCCCGCCCAGCGAAGTGATCGGCTTGGCATGGATGGTGAAGACATTGACCAGCAGGATGACCAGGGAAGCGGCCTCGACCGCGGCGGCGATTCGCAACGTACGCATCGAGATCACGCACCCGTCGTGGAGCCGGGGCGGACGATCATGAGGATCACGACAACCGTCCACAACAAGTTGAAGATGCCCGTGAGCATGGAGAGCCTGCTCGCCGGCACGGCGGGCGCGCCGGGCTCGGCCGTTCCGCCGGCCACCGCGAGCACGCGCTGCTGGTTGGGCAGGATGGCCATCGCGAGGACGGCGGCCGCCACCGCGGTCAGGACGATCGAGATGATCAGCCAGACATCGGTGAGCGCGTCGAGCTGGACGGCGGTGGCGAGTCCGAAGACCGGGACGCCGATGCCGAAGAGGGCGTACCCGCGGCAGATCTTGTGCAGGATCCCGGCGACTCCGGCCGCATTGCCGTCCGGATCCTCCCCGGCGGTCGTCAACTGCTGTGCGTAGCGCGGGAACATCGAGGCGGCGACGGCGATCGGTCCGACCGCCAGGATCGCCAGGATGACATGCACCGATAACAAGAACTTGCTCACTGCGGACCCCTCCGCCGGCAATGGATATGTTGGCTGCCAATAGATAGCACACCAACGCCCCGATTGTGTAGGCTGCCTACTCATGAGACAGGACGCGGTCAGAGGACATCTGGACGGGCTGCTGCTCGCCGTGCTCGAGCCAGGCCCCCTGCACGGGTACGCGATCATCACGGCCGTGCAGGAACGCAGCGGCGGCGCGCTGGAGCTGCGCACCGGCACCATCTATCCCGCCCTCAACCGCCTTGAGCGGGTGGGTCTTCTGCAGAGCAGCTGGCAGTCCGTGGGCGAGCGCCGCAAGCGCTGCTACGAACTGACGGACGCCGGGCAGCGCACCTTGGCCAGCGAGCGGTCGGCGTGGAACGAATTCACGACGGCCATCGGCTCGGTCCTCAATCCCGCGGCGCCGCCGGGGCTCCTCACGTGAGCGCCGTGGAACAGCGCAGCGACCCCGTCGAGGACTACCTCACGGCGCTTGAGGCCGCTCTGCACGGCCCGGTCCGCGCCAAGGCCAGGCTGCTTGAGGAGGTGCGCGACGGCCTCACCGACTCCGTCGCGGAGCTCACGGGCCACGGCATGTCCCACGACCGCGCCGCCGAGCGGGCGTTACGCGACTTCGGGACGATGGAGGACCTGGTGGCGAGCTGCCAGCGGGAACTGACCATCGCTCAGGCCCGGCACACCTCCCGCTCCATCGTCATCACCGCGCCCTTCCTGATCGCCTGCTGGTTCCTCGTCCGCAACGCGGGCGACGCCCAGGACTGGGCACTGCCGTGGACCGCCCAGCTGATGGCCTTGTATCTGGCCGGGACCGCGGTCGTGGCGGCGCTGCTCGCCGCGGGGGCCCTCGCCGCGACCGGCACCCTCGCCCGCTGGCTGCCCACCCCTGAAGAGCTGCCGCGGATGGTCGGGTGGACGGGCACCACCGCCAGCATCTCCATCGCCGTCGCCACGCTGGCCCTGGCCACGGCCTCGGTCCTGGCCACGAACTGGCCGCTGATCGCGCTCGCCTGCTCGCTCGCCGCCACGTCGCACGGCGTGATGGCCAAGTCGGTCCGCGTCTGCCGCCAGGTCGCACGCCTGCCGATCATGGAACCCGCCGCGCCCGGACCGCGGTGACCCGGCAGGCCGCGAGGTTGCCGGCAGCCGGCACGGAGCTCCGCCGCGGCGGAGCCGGCCGGCTGACCCGCTCCGCGGTCTTCGCCGCCGTGTGCGTGTCGGTGACGGCTCCGGGGCACGCCCTGATGTCCGGCCACGCGCTGCCCGCCTGGGCCGTGTGGTCCGCGTTCGCCGCCGTGGCCGCGGCCGCCTGGTGCCTGACCGGCCGGGCCCGCGGCGCCCTCGCGGTGTGCGGCGCGAGCGTGCTGACCCAGCTCGCGCTGCACTTGGCCTTCACGCTCTCCCAGACCTCGGCGGGACCCGGCCCGGCCGGCACCCCGCGGCACTCCGGTGCGGGCATGGCGCACATGCGCGCCGCCGACACGGAGCCCGCCTTCGGCGCCTTGGCCGGCATGACGTCCGCCCACGCGGTCGCCGGACTGCTGTGCGGACTGTGGCTGTGGCGGGGCGAAGCCGCGGCGCTCCGCCTCGGACGGGCCCTCGCCGCCTTCGTCTTCGCGCCCCTGGACCGCGCCGTCCAGGGGCCTTCCCCGATGCCCGGACGCCGGCCGTCCGTGGCCCTGCCGCTGCCGCCGCGTCGGCCGCAGCTGCCGCTCCTGCGCCACGTCGTCTCACGCCGCGGCCCGCCGCACCGCCCGAGCACCGTCTGACACCACCGGCCAAGGCCCGCCCGGGGCACGGCCGGTGACGCAGTGCGCCATGCGCCGGTGCGCACCCGCACGGCCGCCGCGCGCGCTGACCCCACCGCCCATGCCCCCGCGCCCGTATGCGTATCCGTATCCGGGACGCGCAGGGTGTCCGCCGACGGGGCCATGCCCCCACGGCAGGTTCCGTCCGCACGCGAAGGACAGTCCGCGATGCCCCCTGCCCTGAAACAGCTGCCGCCTGCGCGAAAACAGCGGCCGAGCGGCAGCACCGCCGCCGCGAGCGACACACAGATCACGGAGTGGGCGCTGGCCGCCCGCGACGGCGACACCGAGGCCCTCGAACGTTTCGTGCGCGCCACGCGCGCCGATGTCTGCCGCTTCGTCGCCTATCTCGGCGCCGATGTGCAGGGAGCCGAAGACCTCACTCAGGAGACGTACTTACGCACCTTGACGGCCCTGCCCCGGTTCGCCGGACGTTCCTGCGCCCGTACGTGGCTGCTGTCGATCGCCCGCAGGGTGGTGGCCGACCGCTACCGCGCGGCCGCCGCCCGCCCCCGATTCGCCGACGGCCCCAACTGGCGTACGGAGGCCGAACGATCGCAGCCCGGCGGCCTTCCCGGCTTCGACGAGGGCGTGGCGCTGCTCGACCTGCTGAGCTCGCTGGACGCTCCGCGCAGGCAGGCTTTCGTGCTCACGCAGGTCCTCGGGATGCCCTACGCGGACGCCGCCGACGCGGCCGGCTGCCCGATCGGCACGGTCCGCTCCCGTGTGGCACGGGCCAGGGCGGTCATGACGTCACTGCTGAACGCGGCCGAAAGCCCCGTATGCCCGGGGTGAGTTCACCCCGGGCATAGGTGTGGGTCGACGGAGGCGCCGTCCGTGTCAGGGCGCGTTCCAGTCGGTGGGGCGCACGACGAGCGCCTCCGTCTTCAGCGTCCCGCCGTCCTCGAAGCGCAGGCTGAACTCGACGCGCTGCCCCAGGCGCAGCGGCTCGCGGATGTCGACCATCACGTCGAGTCCGTACGGCGTCATGGTCAGCGTTCCGTCGGCGGGCACCGTGGCCGCCTCGACCATGGACATGCGGGCCGCCCGTTCACCGACGGGCGCGTCGCGCGACAGCATGGCCTCGCCCATCGTCGGCGAGCTGACGGAGACGAGACGGTCCGCGGCGCCGCCGGTGTTGCGGATGCGGAACACGGCGGCCGTGCTCTCGTTGCCCTCGGACGGCAGCAGCAGCCGGGCCGCGGTGATGCGGAGTTCGGGTGCGGAGCCGGCGGCTCCGGCGGCGGTCCAGACGGAGAGTCCGCCCAGGGCCAGCGCGCTGGCCGCCGCCGCCGCGAGTGCCGGGAGGGCGGCTGAGGCCCGCAGCCGCAGCCGCTGCGCGGTCGTTCCTGTGGCGCTCACGCGGCTGCCTCCAGCTGACGCGCGGGCCCGCGGCCCCCTCGTACGACATGGGGGGCGGTGGGCTGCCAGGCGCGCAGGCGCAGGCTGTTGGTGACCACGAGCAGCGAGCTGACCGACATCGCGGCGGCCGCCACCATCGGGTTGAGCCACCCTGTCATCGCCAGGGGCACCGTCACAAGGTTGTACCCGAACGCCCACAGCAGGTTCGCGCGGATCGTGCCCATCGTTCTGCGGGCGAGCTTGACCGCGTCCGCGACGACCAGGACGTCCTCGCGGACCAGCGTCACGTCGGCCGCTCCGATCGCGGCGTCCGTGCCGCCGCCCATCGCGATGCCCAGGTCCGCGCCGGCCAGCGCCACCGTGTCGTTGACGCCGTCCCCGACGACGGCGACCCGCAGCCCTTCCGCCTTCAGCTCCTTGACCAGCAGGGCCTTGTCCTCCGGGGTGCAGCGCGCGTGCACATCGGACTCGGGGATGCCGAGTTCGGCGGCGACGGCCCGCGCCGTCGCCTCCCGGTCACCGGTCGCGATGACGGTCCGCAGCCCCAGACGGCGCAGCCGGTCCACCGCCCGGAAGGCCTCGGGCCGCAAGGTGTCGCCGACGGCGATCACCGCCTCGGGCCTGCCGTCCACCCGGACGAGGACCGGGGTGTGCGCGGCGTCCTCGGCCGCGGCGAGGGCGGCGGCCAGTGCTTCGGAGAGCGGGGTGTCGCCGGGGGCGCACACCTCGACGTGCCGCTCATCGACCCGTCCGGCCACGCCCGCGCCGACGCTGGCGGTGAAGCCGGTCGTCCGGGGCAGCGGCTCACCGGACTCCGCCTGCTCCGCGTGCCCGGCGATCGCCTTGCCCAACGGATGCTCGGAGCCCTGCTCCACCGCGCCCGCGAGACGCAGCACCGCCCGGTCCCCGATGCCGCCGGGTTCCGCCGTCACCCGGGCCACGCGCATGCGTCCCGTGGTGAGGGTGCCGGTCTTGTCGAGTACGACGGTGTCGATGCCCCGCAGCGTCTCCAGGGCCCGGGGTCCCTTGACCAGGATGCCGAGTTGGGCGCCGCGTCCGGTCGCGGCGAGCAGGGCGGTGGGCGTGGCGAGCCCAAGGGCACAGGGGCAGGCGACGACGAGCACCGCCACGGCCACGGTCACCGCGGCCTGCGGGTCGGCGCCCGCGCCGAGCCAGAAGCCGAGCACGGTGACGGCGAGGGCGAGCACGACCGGCACGAACACCCCGGCCACCTGGTCCGCGACCCGCTGCGCCTTGGCCTTGCCCGCCTGCGCCTCGGTGACCAGGCGGGTGATGCGGGCGAGCCGCGTGTCATCGCCCACCGCGGTGGCCCGCACGACCAGGAGGCCTCCGGCGTTGACCGCGGCGCCGACCACCGTCGAGCCGGGTGCCGTCTCGACGGGTTCGCTCTCGCCGGTGACCAGCGACACGTCGAGGGCCGAACTGCCCTCGACCACGGTCCCGTCGGTGGCGACCTTCTCGCCCGGCCGCACGACGAAGAGCTGGCCGACCTTCAACTGTCCGATGGGGATGCGCCGTTCGCGGCCGCCGTCCTCGTCGCGCACCGAGACGTCCTTGGCGGCGAGTTCGGCAAGGGACCGCAGCGCCGCCCCGGTGTTGTGCTTGGCGCGGGCCTCCAGGAAGCGTCCGGTCAGGACGAACAGCGGTACGGCGACGGCCGCTTCGAGGTAGACGTGCGCCACGTCGCCGGACGCCGAAGGAAGCAGGCTGAACGGCATGCTCATGTCGGGCTCGCCCGCGCCGCCGAGGAAGAGCGCGTACGTCGACCAGGCGAAGGACGCGATCACCCCCAGGGAGACGAGGGTGTCCATGGTCGCGGCGGAGTGCCGAAGGCCGCGCAGGGCCTTCTGGTGGCACGGCGCCGCGCTCCACACGGCCACGGGTGCGGCCAGCGCGAAGCACAGCCACTGCCAGTTGCTGAACTGCAGGGCGGGGACCATGGACAGGATCAGCACCGGTACGGCGAGTACGGCCGTCACGACGAGCCGATCGCGCTGCCGGGTCGCCTCGTCGGCGGCCTCGTCACGCGGCGCCGCCCCCGCTCCCCCGTCGGTTTCCGCGGCGGGCGGCTCCGGGAGCGACGCGGTGAACCCCGCCTGCTCCACGGCCACGACGAGGTCCTCGGGCGCGTACGAGTCGGGGTGGGTGACGCGGGCCCGGCCGGTGGCCAGGTTGACCGTCGCGACGACGCCTTCCAGTTTGCCGAGCTTCTTCTCGACGCGGTTCACACAGGCCGCGCACGTCATGCCGCCGACGACCAGATCGGTGGTGATCTCGGTCGGCTGCGCAAGTCCCGCCGCCATCAGTGCCCCTCCCCCATGTTCATGTCGCCTTCCATGTCGTCGTCCGTGCCGCCGCCCCCGCCGGAGTCCTCGTCGCCGGTGCCGGCGGACTGTTCCTGGCCGGGGTGGAGTCCGGGCGCGACCGGTCCTGCGGCCGATCCGGTGACGTACGCGACGGCGAAGATCACCACGAGGAGGGCGGCGAAGCCCGTCATCGCGGCGGCTGGTCTCCAGCGCCGCAGGAGCGTCCGTTCAGCGCCCGCGTCCTGCTGGGAATCGTTCATGTTCCGCTCCTGCACAGGGATACCCGTCGGCTCGCGCCGCCCTGCGGGGGATGGTGGGTGGGGAATATAAACAACAGACACTGACCACCACAAA
>NZ_JBHYIG010000380.1:0-8050 GCF_042740015.1 Streptomyces sp. NPDC059037 | reverse complement strand
GCGGTAGCCACGCCTGCCGCGTCAGTTCCGGCGCAGTGCCGCTGTCGGCACCGGGGCCGCTGCGGGCCCTAGGCAGCCTCGTCGTGTGAGTTCGGCGGATCACTGTCGGGCAGAGACAGCTCGGCCAGGATGTCGCGGAGCACGCGCTGCTCGACGTTGCGTTCGCCGAGGAGCTGCTCGATGCGCGCCGCGGCGGCCCTGGGCTCGGCGGGCAGGCCCACGCGCACGAGCTGCTTCATCTCGTCGAGCCGCTCGCCGGACAGTTCTTCGCGCGGGACCCGTGCGATCACTGTCGTCGGTGCCACTTCAGTGACGCCCCACTGGCCGGCGCTTTCTTCTACGGCCCAGAACACGCTTCGCTTGGAGGGAGCGAGCGTCAGCTGGGCGTCGGGGCCCATGAGGCGGCTGAGGGCAGGAAGAGGAATGGCGTCCTCGCCCGCCTGCGCCGCGGCCTGGGCCGCGCTGCTGACCATGAGGCGGGCCTCGGCGCGGCGGCGGTCTGCCTCGGCACGGAGGCGGTCCGCCTCGGCGATCCGGCCCTGCGCCCGGTCGCGCTCGTGCGCCCCGTTGTGCGTCTCGTCTGCCCAGGCGTCGCGGACACCGCCCAGGGCGTCGCGCTGGGCATCCGGTTCCACCTCGGCGCCAGCCTCGACCCACGTCATGACGACGAAACGACAATCCGGCATGATCGCCGGGTACGTGACGTGGCTGACGATCTCGATCGTCCGGTAGTCGAGCGTCGGCACGGTGGCCAGGAAAACGTGCCCATCGCGGTGCTCCACGAAGTCGGTGTCCGACTCCCAGATCCGTCGGACCTCCGGGTTCTTCTTGACGTCCTCGATCAGTTCCTCGAGGTCGGTGTCGTCGCCATGGGTGGTTTCCGCGAAGCGGAGCATCCGCACGAAGACCGTCGCGTGCTTGTGCCAGTCGTGATAGGTCGCGCGCCCCTCGGCAGTGGTGAGTGCCCACCTGATCAGGTTGGCCTTCGGCTCCATCACCCACGGCCAGGTCTCAGCCATCGCCTGGTTGTACGCGAGGATGTTCCAGTTCCTGTCGCTGAGGTACGTGGGACTGGGCATCTGCTGGTCGATGAGCAGACGCAGCGCGCATCCCGCCTCGGGCTGCCCCTCGGGCGCGGACCGCAGGTAGGTGCCGACGTTGTGGAGCAACAGCGCGTGGCGCTCTTCGGAGTCGAGCTGCAGCAGCTCGACCAGGGCGTCGCACTGCTCCTGCGTGAAGCGCGGCGCGGCGCCGGATTCGATGCCGCGCAGCTTGCGCTCGCTGATCCCCAGGACGCGGGCGGTGCGAGGCTGCGTGACCCCGGCGGCCTTCCTCCACCGCTTGAGCATCGCCCCGAAGCCCATGAACTGACCGGCGGGCGCCCGCTCCGCAGGCACGAGCTCTGCCTCCGCGGCAGCGGCCCCGCCCGCCTCGGGGCGCCGCTCCGCGCTTGTGCCGGAGGTCTCCTCTTCCGCAGCTTCCGCAGCGCGGTTGCTGTCGGGCTGGTCCGGTTCCTTCGCGACCATTGAGATCCTCCCTCTCCTCTCGGACGGAGACGCCTGATTTTGGGCATGAAAAAAAGGGGGGTCAGCGCAATCGCTGGCCCCGCCCTGCCGTCTCCCCACCCACGACCATACGCAAAGATTTAGCCGGTCTTGACCACGTGTGGCCTCGCCCACATACCACTCGGAATGCATTGTTTATTCATGAACGGAACTCGGCGACACTGGGGAGACGTTCGCTGCCGAATCGGGCATCTCGGTAGGCAGTTCATGATCGCTCCGCGAAACCGGCAAAAGTTTGCCGGTTTTCGTTTCCGGCCGCCAAGGGTGGTCTAGACCGGACTGTCAAATTGAGCGCCACCACCAATGGACCACCTCATTCTGCTTACGCTGCAGGCGACTTACGGTCCCGTAGGTGGATTGGCGCGCATGTGCGACCCGCCCGATCTATGCACGCAAATCGGGCAAAAGATCACCGTTGACGCTCCTGGTGAGGCTTGGCTTAAATCCTTCTGACCAGCCGGTTCAACACGTTGTGACATGAGGCGCAGGGGGGCGTAGTGCAGATCATCTCCGGGACGCTCGGGGTAATCCGACGGCTGCCCGTGTCACGCCCCGTGGCTTCGACCCGCAGACGCAAGTGTCGGCGCCCTCCCTCTGCGACTTGTACCGCGCCCTTTAGCTAAGTCTGGATCTTGTCGCAGCGGCCGCATATGTTCGTCGTCCCTCGCCGGGTACCTCACCCGGCGCCGAGACAGGAGGAACAGCGTGGCCCTTACATGAACTGACCGGGCCGGGTAGCCCGGAAAACAGCGACGGCGCCTGAGAGGTGCAACTCCCAAGCGCCGAACGCCGAATGGAACTCCTGCCCGTGCAAGGGCCGGAGATTTACCCACCATCACCGCACCGGGCCAATTCCCAAACACGCCCCGGAGCGGCGCTCACTTCGAGGAGAGTGTTGCATGCGCACTGCCCTGCGCAAAAGGCCGGTCAGACCGGCCAGCGCGGCAGGCTGCCCCCTGTCCACCGCCCGTGACCACGTTCCGGTCCGGCGGGGCCCGCTCCGGCACAACGTCGGAGGTGGGGCCTGATGGCACGCATTCGCACGATCAAACCGGAGGCGTTCGAGTCGGAGGACCTGGCCTCGGTCAGCCTCACCGCCGAGCGGACCTTCTTCGGGCTCCTGACCCAGGCCGACGACTCCGGCCGGCACCGCGACCACCCCGCCATCGTCGCCGGGCGGTTGTGGGCCCTGCGTCCAGAACACACCGCCACCCACGTCGCCCGCGACCTAGACGAGTTGGCCTCCGCCGGGCTGGTGTGCCGCTACACCGGATGCGACGGACGGACCTGGCTGCACATCGTCACCTGGGACCAGCACCAGAAGATCAACAAGGCGACCGCTTCCCGCCTGCCCCGCTGCCCCAGCCACCAGGCCCGGCAGCACTGCGGCAAGTGCCAGGACGCGGCCTGCCCCAGCACGCAGGCAGAGGCATCGCCCTCGGTGGCACTGACTCCTACCGGAGAACTCCCGGAGGACTCCCGGAGCCCGCGGGGAGGGCTCCCCAGCCCTGTCATCCAGATCACCGACGCCTCGGAGCGTGCTCTGGAGCCCGAGACGGCAACGGTCAGCGCCCCCACAGACACCGACTCGACACCTACGGGTAAAACCGCAGGTCAGACGGCACTCCCGGAGGACTCCCGGAGGACTACGGGAGGAGGGCGGGAGGAGTCACGCCCTGGATCTAGGATCTTGGATCCTGGATCTTTCCTTACGGGGCGCGATGCGCCCGCGCCCGACGCCTCCTCGGCGAAGGTCTCGGCCAAGCAGCTGGTGGCCGAGTACGTACGAGGCTGCACCCGCCGCCCTCCGGCGGACTTCCTCGGCCATCTGGGCCGGAAGGTCAACGCCCTGCTCGACGAGCGGTTCGAGGCCGACGACATCCGCGCCGCACTCGACAAGCTGCGGGCCAAGGGGCTCAACCCCAGCGTCCTGCCGAGCCTGGTGAACGAGGTCGTCAACGCCGCGCCGCAGTCGGCTGCCGCGCTGTCGTCCGCCTCCGGCGCGGGGCCCTGGGCCAGCGCCGGAAGCTCCTACACGCCCTACCTCAACCCCACCGCCGAGCCCACGACGTTTGGAGGCCGCCTGTGACCCGCGCCCGCTACGCCGACCCGCAGCCCGCGATCTCCGAGCGGCTGCGTGAGCGCCTGGAGGCCAAGCTCGCCGAGCGCGGCCTGGACCTGGACCGTCCCCTGCCGGACACCCCGGAGCCGATCCCGGCCCTGGAAGCCGCCCAGGCGCGCATCCCGGTCGACTACCGCGCCGCGCTGCCCGAGCACCCGGACGTCGCCGCATGGGTGAGCGCCATCGCCGACAACGCCGTGGCGCCGAACGCCGAGGGCGTCAACCCGCACTACGGCACCGCCGGGCGCAGGGAGATCACCCACGGGCCCAGCCTGCTGCTGTGGGGCTCCACCGGCGCCGGCAAGACGCACCAGGCGTTCGGCGCGATCCGCGCCCTGACTGCCGCCGGATGCGGGGTGCACTGGCACGCCACCACCGCCGCCGACCTGTACGCCGACCTGCGCCCGCGCGCCGGGGTGGACCCCGAGCACATGCTGCGGCGGATCATGCGGATCCCGCTGCTGCTGCTCGACGACCTCGGTGCGGCCAAGCCGAGCGAGTGGACCGAGGAGATCACCTTCCGGCTGATGAACTGGCGCTGCCAGAACCGGCTGCCGACGATCTTCACCAGCAACATGCCGCCCGTGCGCACCGACCGGATGCCCGCGCGCCAGGCGGTGCTGCGCGACAAGGTCGGCGACCGCGTGCTCTCCCGCCTGTCCGGCATGTGTACCGCCGTCGAGTTCACCGGGCCCGACCGCCGCTTCCAGCGCCGCTGACCTGCCCCTCGCGCCACCGATCCCGCCGTGCGGCCCTGCCCGCCGCACCCTGCCCCGCCTCGCCGCACACCGCCGCACCGCGGTGCTGCCCTGCCCGCCTTCCTGCGAGGCGACCTCGGAGACTCCCTTGCGCTACAAGACCACCAACGACTCGCCCGCGCCGGACCTGCGGGGAACCGGCGACCACAGCTGGCACCCCCGGGGCTCCTGCTACGGCATGGACCCGGCCCGCGCCGACAAGCTGTTCTTCCACACCGTGCGTGACCGCCGGGCCATCGCCGAGGCGAAGCGGATGTGCGCCACCTGCCCGGTGAAGAAGGACTGCTTCACCTACGCGATCGACCACCAGGTCATCTTCGGCATCTGGGGCGGCCTGACCGATAAAGAGCGCAAGCAGTGGCTGGAGAAGCGCGGCGAGCGCCTGGACTACGACCGCGTACGCGCCACCCTCCAGGGCCGCAATGTGCCCCTGACCACCGCGGAGCGCAGCACCGTCATCCACCAGCTGTGCCTGCGCGGCTGGAGCCCCGAACGCGTGGCCCACCGGCTGAACGCCGACCTTGACTGGATCCGCGACCTGATGCGCGAGGCCGCCCGCGTCATCGAGGCGCGCGACCTCTACTGGGACCTCGTGGAGGAACCCGACGGCACCCTCCGCGAGCGTCGCCCGGACGAACGTCGCCCGGACGAGGACGGTGCACCGGAAGGTCGCGAGCTGCGGACCCACGCCCTGATCGCCTCCCTCGGAAAGGCTGCATGACCACCCCACCGCTTCAGAGCCTGGGACCACTTCGCCATCGAGACCACCCGGACCGCAAGGTGCCCCCGGTGAGCATCACCACGACCCACCGCAACTTGATCATCGGCGGTGCTGCCCTGGTCGCCGCTGTCGCCATGGCAGCCTCCGCCGACACCCTCGCCGCCCTCGGCCGCGCCGTGGGCTGGGGATACGTGCTCTCCTGGGCCCTCCCCGTCAGCGTCGACGTCCTGGCCCTGGTCGCCGGCCTTGCCTGGATCGCGGCGGGCACCGGCCGCAGCCTCGGCCGCGTCCTGACCCTCCTCACCGTCGCCGTCTCCGTCCTGCTCAACGCCTTGGGCCACCTCGTGTCGACCGGGCACCTCACCGCCAGCCCGCACCTGGTGATCGGCGTCTCGGCCGTGCCTCCGCTCGCCGCAGCACTCGCCGTGCACCTCGGTGCCACCGTCACCACCGACCGCACCGCGCCCTCGGCGGACCACGGCGACGAACGAGCGAACCAGACCAGTCCGAAGAATGCGGGCCAGGGCGCCGGGGCAGACCAGCTGCCGGACCACGAGCACGGGCGGACCACGGACCAACCGCCCTCCCCCGCCCTCGCCGACGACGAGCACGGACCCGCCCAGGAGCATGGTCCGGTGAGCGCGCACCAGGGCGCCCCGGCGGACCAGATGCCGGAACGCGAGCACCCGCAGACCGCAGACCACGACACGCGGACCACGGACCAACCAACCGCCCCCGCCCCTGCGGACCGCGACGCCACGGCTGCGGACCAACGGACCAACCCCGCACCGGAGCACCCGGACCAGGTCGCGGACCACGACGTGACCGCTGCGGACCAGCAGATCACCGCTGGTCCGCGGGAGGCCGACAGTGAGGGGCGGACCAGCAACGCCGCAGGCCAAGCGGCTCCAGGACCGCATGGTCTGGCGGACCACGAGCGGGCGGAACACGGACGCGGACCGGCCGAAGGGTCTGGTCCGGTGAGCGCGGACCAGGGCGCCCCGGCGGACCAGGACGACGGCGACTCCTCGGGCGGACCGCAGGGGGCGCGGACCACAGACCACGAGCCCTCGGCGCCGGACCCGCGGACCAAGCCCGCAGACCAGGACGAAGTCCCGTGGGAAGCGAAGGTCGAGGTCGCGCGCAAAGCCGCCCTCGAAGAAGGCCGGATGACCCGCCGGGCCATCCGACCGCACCTGCGCAACGCCAACATCACCGTCAGCAACGAGCTGTTCAGGAACCTCCAGGCCGCCCTGTACGCGGACCCGACGCTCGCCCACCTGCCCCGAGACACAAGGAGAGCCCGATGAAGACCTGCGAGCGCTTCGAGCGCATCAAGAGCGGCTACGAGCGGGACATCACCTACCTGCGCAACCACTCCCAGCGCAGCCAGGGAACAAAGGCGGCGAAGACGAGCGCGACCAACGCCCTCGCCGTGAAGTCCCGCATGGCCAAAGCCCTCGGCCGGCACTTCGAAGGCTGCCCGATATGCGGATGACCAGGCGATAACTGCAGGTCAAACGCCCTATCCCCCTGACGCGGTGGCCCGGCCCGGTGCCGGCCACCGCCCCGGCCCTGGAGGATCCGCCATCCGCTCCCGCCACTCCCGTACGTCGATCCCGACCGCAGCCGAAGCGAGCGCCTGGGCGGAAGTCCTGGTCCGCCGCCGTCTCCTGCACGCCGCCGTCCTGGCCCCGACCGGTCAGTGGCTCGTGCAGAGCGCTCCCGAGGCCCCCGTCCGCGTTCTGGAAGGCGCCGTCGCCATGGTCGATCTCGCCGCCCAGATCCAACACCACACCCGCACCACGAGGAACCACACCCGATGACACGCCCGAACAACACGCAGCCCGACACCCCCAACGAGGCGGTGACTAACTCCCTCTCGTCGGGAGCAAGTTGGGGCGGAAGCGTAGCTTCCGCCGACCCCGCCCCGAAGGGGGCGGGAGCGGACCTGAACCAGGGGGCGCAGGTCCGGCAGGCTTCGACCGAGGGCGGACCGAAGCCTGGGGGGAAAGACGAAGCGAACCACCGCCGTCGTCGCTCGTCCGCCGCGCCGCGCGCCCGTCAGCGTCCGCGCCAGCCGCGCGAGAAGAAGCGTCTGCACCAGCCCAATGCACGCTTCAACGATGAAGAGTTCGCCCTGATCAAGTCCGCCGCCGCCCAGTCGAATCTGTCCGTCGCCGGCTTCCTCGCCCGCTCCGCCCTGCGCGCCGCTCGCGACGTTGACCGCACTGCCGCAGAGATAGCCGACGACCGCGAAGTGATCACCGCCCTGTTCGACTCCCGCCGCCGTCTCGGCTGGGCGGGCAGCAACCTCAACCAGGCCGTCAAGGCACTGAATTCCGGCGCCGCGGCACCGCAGCTCGAGTCGGCCATCGCCGCTGTCCGCGCGGCGGCCGACCGCGTCCACGAGGCCGTATCCCAGCTCATCGCCCGCCAGCAGAACTCGGCATGATTCCCAGCATCAACGACCCGGGCGACGACACCGCCGGTCTCCTCTACTACTTGTACGGCGCCGGGCGTGCCGAGGAGCACGTCGACCCGCACCTCGTCGCGTCCTTCGACGGCATGGCGCCCGACCCCGGCCGCAGGGCCGACTTCCACCGCGCCATCAAGGATCTGGCGGGTCTCATCGACCAGCCCGTCGAGGCCCTCCCCTCACATGCCCGGCCCGCCCTGCCCGTGTGGCACACGTCGGTGCGAGCGGCTCCTGGCGACCGCACGCTGTCCGACGACGAATGGGCGGACATCGCTCGCCGGGTTGTCGCCGCCACCGGCATCGATCCCGGCGACGGGGAACCCGGCTGCCGCTGGGCGGCCGTACGGCACGCGGACCAAAACAACCACAACCTCCCCCCCCGGGTATGCGAGTGCGGTAGGACCC
>NZ_JBHYIG010000379.1:0-8060 GCF_042740015.1 Streptomyces sp. NPDC059037 | reverse complement strand
CCCGAAAGGTGCGGGCCCCGGCTTGTGCTGTCACCAGGTCCAGGAAGGCATTTCCGTATGAATCGCTCCGACCGCCCGGCGCGTCCTGCCCGCAGGCGCTCCACGAACGCACGCGGAAAGGCCCCGGTGGCCGGCGGCGGCCAGACAAAGGGCACCGCGAAGAAGTCAGGCCGCCCCAAGGCGAGGCCCGTGCAGGGCGAATTCGCACTGCCCGAGAGCATCACCCCCGCGCTGCCCGCGGTCGAGCAGTTCGCCGACCTGGACATGCCGGAGGCGCTGCTCAAGACGCTGGCCGCGCAGGGCGTGACCGAGCCGTTCCCGATCCAGGCCGCCACGCTCCCCAACTCCCTCGCGGGACGCGACATCCTCGGCCGCGGCCGCACCGGCTCGGGCAAGACCCTCGCCTTCGGCCTCGCGCTGCTCGCCCGCACCGCCGGCCGGCGCGCCGAGCCGCGCTCGCCGCTCGCCCTGGTCCTGGTGCCGACGCGTGAGCTCGCCCAGCAGGTGACGGACGCGCTGACGCCGTACGCGACATCGGTGAACCTGCGGATGTCGACGGTGGTCGGCGGCCTCTCCATCACCAAGCAGGCGGGCACGCTCCGCCGCGGCGCCGAGATCATGGTGGCGACCCCCGGCCGTCTCAAGGACCTCATCGAGCGCGGCGACGCCGACCTCTCGCAGGTCCGTACGACCGTCCTCGACGAGGCCGACCAGATGGCCGACATGGGCTTCATGCCGCAGGTCACCGCGCTCCTGAAGCAGGTCGAGCAGGGCGGCCAGACGATGCTGTTCTCCGCGACGCTCGACAAGAACATCGACCGTCTGGTCCGGATGTTCCTGACGGACCCGGTCGTGCACTCGGTCGACCCGTCCGCGGGCGCGGTGACGACGATGGAGCACCACGTTCTGTACGTCGCCGACGAGACCGACAAGAAGGCGGTCGCGCTGCGTATCGCCGCCCGCGAAGGCCGCGTCATCCTCTTCCTGGACACCAAGCGTGCCGTCGACCGCTTCACCAAGCGGCTGCTCGCCAATGGGGTGCGCGCCTCCGGGCTGCACGGCGGCCGCTCGCAGCCGCAGCGCAACCGGACGCTCGACCAGTTCAAGAACGGACAGGTCACCGCGCTGGTCGCGACGAACGTGGCGGCGCGCGGCATTCACGTCGACGACCTCGACCTGGTCGTGAACGTGGACCCGCCCACCGACCACAAGGACTACCTCCACCGGGGTGGGCGTACCGCCCGCGCGGGTGAGTCCGGCAGTGTCGTCACGCTCGTACTCCCCGACGAGAAGCGGGACATGACGCGGCTCATGTCCGACGCGGACATCCGCCCGAACACGACGCGGGTGTCGTCGTCGGACGAGGAGCTCGCGCGGATCACGGGTGCGAGGGAGCCCTCCGGGGTGCCGGTGGTCATCGAGGTCCCGCAGCAGCAGGCTGCTCCGCAGCGGGGGCGGCGTCGGCCTGCCGGCCAGGGTGGCGGTCAGCGTCGTGCGCGCTCGGGCGGCTCCCAGTCGCCCCGGGGCGAGGGCGGCCAGGGGCAGCCCCGCTCCACCGGTGGCGATGGCGGTCGCCCCCGGCGCGGCGGCGGCCGGGGCGGCCCCTCGCGCCGCAGCGCGGCGTAACCCTTTCCCAGCCGCCTGGTTCACCAGTAGCCCGGCGGCTGGGGCTGTGCCCACCCGTTCCGCCCTGCGGAACGCCTGCCCACAGCAACGGCGGCTGCTGGGGGGGCAGACGAACAGCACCGAGACCGAGGCCCGAAGGAGTGCGTGATGGGTCGTAGCCAGCGAGAGCGCGGGACCGAGCCGAACCTCCAGCCCCGGCTTCAGCTCCCCGTGGTCGACGACCTCCGTGCCGACTGCGGCAGCTGCTTCGGGCTCTGTTGCGTGGCCCTCACCTTTGCCAAGTCCTCGGACTTTCCCGTCAACAAGGCCGCCGGCACCCCCTGTTCCAACCTCCAGCAGGACTTTCGCTGCGGCATCCATCAGGATCTCCGTCAGCGGGGCTACTCCGGCTGCACCGTCTACGACTGCTTCGGCGCGGGCCAGAAGGTCTCCCAGGGCACGTTCGACGGCGTCGACTGGCGGCAGGGCGACAAGGGTGCCGCCCGCGAGATGTTCGACGTGTTCCCCGTGATGCGCCAACTCCACGAACTGCTCTGGTACTTGACCGAGGCACGCGACCTGCCCCAGGCCCGCCCCATCAGGCCGGACATCGAGCGCGCGCTCGCGGAGACCGAGCGCCTCACCCAGGGCACCCCCGCCGAAGTCGCCGCGACGGACGTCGCCACGCACCGCGAGGGCGTCGGCGCCCTTCTCCTGCGCGTCAGTGAACTCGCGCGCGCGGACGTCCGCCGGAAGAAGAAGGACCGCAGGGGGGCCGACCTGTTCGGCGCCAAGCTGAAGGGCGCCGACCTGCGCGGTGTCAGCCTCCGCGGCGCCTACCTCATCGCGGCGGACCTCCGCGGCGCGGACCTCAGGCAAGCCGACCTCATCGGCGCGGACTTCAGGGACGCCGACCTGCGCGGAGCGGACCTCACCGGCAGCATCTTCCTGACCCAGTCGCAGGTGAACGCGGCCAAGGGCGACGCCGAGACCAAGCTGCCGCCGGCGCTGAACCGGCCCTCGCACTGGAAGTAGCGGGCGCGGCCCCTACGCGTCGCACTCCACGACCGTCCGGCACAACCCGCACCGCGCCCGGATCCGCCTCCCCGCAGGCACCCGGATCCGCTGCCGGCACGTGGGACACGGGAACGAGACCCGCAGCACGCCGCCGCTCGCGCCCCCGTCACGGGAGAACGCGTACGAGCCGCCGCGGGGCGCACCGCCCGCGGAGCCATGATCCTGGGCGTACCGCCGGTCCTTCGCGTACCGCCGCCGCCCCGCCCACCCCGCGGCCGTCAGCGGCGGCTCCTGCTCGTCGCGCCGGGCCTGGGCAAGGCCCTTCGTGTACGCCGTGTACGCCTGCGCGCTGGTGAACCACGTCTCCGGCGCCTCACCGAAGGCGATGGCCCGCTTGGCGAGGACGTACCCGAACTCCTCAGGAGTGAGATAGCCGAGCTTCTGCGACGAGGCCCCGTCCTCGCGGTAGGCGTCGAGGAGCAGCCAGCCCGCGCCCAGATAGGTCGTGGCGGTGTCGGTGAGGATTTCGTTGTCGCGGGTGCCGGGGAACTCCAGGTCGAGCCGGTGCAGATAGACGTGCATGACCTCGTGGGCGAGCGCCGCCCCGATGTCCCGGCGGTGGGTGCGGAACCGGTCGTTGAGCTCGATGAAGTACTCGGGCCCCGCGGCGAGTTCGACGTACGCCGCGTGCTCCATCTCGCGGAAGCTGACGATCATGCGGGCGTCGGGGAGGCGCAGATGCCGCACCATTTCGCGGGCGACCCGCTGCACGCCCAGATACAGATCGTCGTCGTCGCAGAAGGCGACGTCGGCGGGGGAGACGCTGGTCTCGAAGGTGTGGACGGTGTCGTACGAAAGGCGCTTGTACAGCGCGGTGATCGCGGAACGCACCGTCTCCAGGTGGGGATAGCCGTGCTGCACCGGCCCGCCGTCCGCCACGCGCACCCCCTGAAGACGCTCCGACTGGTCCCGTCGCGCACCAGTTCGCCTCAACTTCGCCTCAACTCGACTCCACTGTAGGGCGCATCCCCTCATCCGGAACCAGCCCACGCGGAGCCCCCTGGCCGAAAACCGCCCCTTGCTCTATGCGGACACCGATCTCCATAATCCGCAACAACGCTTTGGCGGGCTCATGCCATCCGCGCGCACCCTGCGGGGACGGCAAGGGCCCGTCACGCGTGCAACCCCCCACGAACCCCCCACGAAGGGAAGCCCGTTGAACACCAAGCTGCGTGGAGTGACAAGAGCCGCCGCCCTCGGTGCCATCGCCCTTGCGACCGCCGTCAGCCTTCAGCCCGCCGCCCAGGCGGCCCCGCACCCCGGCCCCAACCCGGGTGAGCGTGTGGTCGGTGGAACCCCGGCCGAGCAGGGTGAATTCCCGTTCATGGTCCGTCTGTCGATGGGCTGTGGCGGCGCGCTGTACGCCCAGGACATCGTGCTGACCGCCGCCCACTGTGTGGACGGCTCCGGCGACAACACCAGCATCACCGCCACCGGTGGCGTCGTGGACCTGGAGAGCCCCGACGCGATCAACGTGAAGTCCACCAAGGTCCTGCAGGCCCCCGGCTACAACGGCAAGGGCAAGGACTGGGCGCTCATCAAGCTCGAGAAGCCGATCGACCAGCCCACCCTGAAGATCGCCAAGGACGACAAGCTCAACAACGGCGACTTCGACATCGCCGGCTGGGGTGCCGACAAGGAGGGCGGCGAGCAGCAGCGTTACCTGCTCAAGGCCAAGGTGCCGTTCGTCAGCGACGACGACTGCAAGGCCGCGTACGGCGACCAGCTCACGCCCGGCGAGGAGCTCTGCGCCGGCCTCCCCGAGGGCGGCACGGACACCTGCCAGGGTGACTCGGGCGGCCCCATGTTCCGCAAGGACGAGGCGGGCGAGTACATCCAGGTGGGCATCGTCAGCTGGGGCGAGGGCTGCGCGCGGCCGAAGTTCCCCGGTGTCTACACCGAGGTCTCGACCTTCGCCGCGGACATAGAGAAGGCGGCGTCGGAGCTCTGAGGCGCTAGCAGGGCACAACGCACCACACCAAGCGCGGGGCCGGACCAGTCGGTGGGTCCGGCCCCGCGTCGTGTGTGTCCCCCCGGCACGCCCCCCCCGCGCCGTTAGTCCAACACCTGTCCCCCCTTTGTCCATGGGCGCACAAGTCCCGCCCGGCGCAAGGTGATCGACACCGAGAACCGTCCCAGGAGGGGTGCCATGGTGTCGTCAGAAACGTCCGGGCCGAGCCGCAGAACCGTCGTCGCCACGGGAGCGCTGGCCGGTGTCGGCGTCGCCGTGGGCCTCGGCGGCACCGCGTTCGCCGGGCCCGCGGCGGGCGAGACCGTCATCCGCTCCAGCACGCTGGAGGTGCGCGTCGCCACCGACTTCCCGCGCATCGTGTCGTACAAGGACCGGGCCACGAACGCGGTCCTGTACGCCCAGTCGGACACCGTCACGACGCTCCTGATCGACGAGAAGGAGCACACCCCGAAGGTCACCCACACCGCCGGTGACGACCGTGTCGCGTACGTCCTCACGCTCACCGGCGGCACCACCGTCGCCGTCGAGATCGCCGTCGAGGGCCGGCAGGTGCACTGGCGGGTGACGGAGATCGCCGACACCGACGCGCTGCGCGTGGGCACCCTCCGCGTCCCCGGCCTCGCCCTGCTCTCCGTACGCAGCGACCAGGC
Source organism: Streptomyces sp. NPDC059037 (assembly GCF_042740015.1). Classification (NCBI taxonomy): domain Bacteria; kingdom Bacillati; phylum Actinomycetota; class Actinomycetes; order Kitasatosporales; family Streptomycetaceae; genus Streptomyces; species Streptomyces sp. NPDC059037. The sequence goes on along the minus strand of NZ_JBHYIG010000379.1, from coordinate 2,756 downwards.
GGGCGCCACGCTGCTCGCCGCCAAGGTCCAGCTGGACAAGGCCGAGAGCGGCGACACCGAGGTCAGGCCGGCGCCGGACGGGGCCGCGGAGGCGGCCACGGGATGCGCGTACGCGGTGGTCGCGCACGACGGGCTCGGCGGCGCCGTCGAGACCAACACCGTCTGGGACAAGCCCACCACCGAGGCCGGGACGACCTGGGAGAACGGCCGCCTCTGGCGGGAGACCGTCAAGCGGGACGGGTACGTGGAGGCCCGGCTCACGCCCGGCCAGTGGACGCACCGCGCGGCGACCGCGCCCGCCGGGGACACCGAGCCCCTTCCGTACGCCACCGTCGTCGTCACCGGCGACCGCAACGGCGACGGCAAGGTCGACTGGCAGGACGCCGCCATCGCCTTCCGCGACATCATGGTGAACCCGCTGGGCGCGGACGAGCAGCACCTGAGGGTCGTCCCGCACATCCCCTTCAACTTCGCCTCGCAGGCGACCAATCCGTTCCTGACGACCCTCGACAACGTCAAACGGATCAGTCTCGCCACGGACGGCCTGCGGCAGTACACGCTACTCAAGGGCTACCAGTCCGAGGGCCACGACTCGGCCCACCCCGACTACGCGGACAACTACAACACCCGCGCGGGCGGCCTGGACGACCTCAACACCCTGGTCCGCGAGGGCAAGAAGTGGAACAGCGACTTCAGCGTGCACGTCAACGCCACCGAGTCGTACCCCGTCGCGAACGCCTTCTCGGACACGCTCGTCGACAAGAGCAACGAGCAGTGGGACTGGCTCGACCAGAGCTACCGCATCGACCAGCGCCGCGACCTGGTCTCCGGCGACATCATCAAGCGCTTCGCCGATCTGCGCGCGCAGACCGACAAGGCTCTGGGCACCCTCTACATCGACGTGTTCCGGGAGTCCGGCTGGACCTCCGACCGGCTCCAGCGGGCCTTCCGCGAGCAGGGCTGGATCGTCACATCGGAGTGGGGCCACGGCTTCGAGCGCTCGTCGGTCTGGTCGCACTGGGCCACCGAGCCCGACTACGGCGGCGACACGTCGCGCGGCATCAACTCCCGCCTGATCCGCTTCATCCGCAACCACCAGAAGGACGTCTTCGCCGACAAGTGGCCCACGCTGCTCGGCATCGCCCGCATGGGCAACTTCGAGGGCTGGGTCGGCAAGACCGACTGGACGTACTTCTACGACCTGATCTGGACCGAATCGCTGCCCGCCAAGTACCTCCAGGCGTATCCCATCAAGTCCTGGAGCGAGCACGAGATCAGCTTCTTCGGCGCCCCGGGGACGGCCGTCTCCGACACCGGCGGCACCCGGCGCATCACGACCGACGGCCGCGTCGTCTACGACGGGGGCAGCTATCTGCTCCCCTGGGAGCCGCGCAAGGCAACGGATCCCGCCAAGTTGTACCACTACAACCTCAAGGGCGGCAGCGGCAGTTGGCGGCTGCCGAAGGGCTGGGCGGGTCTGTCCGAGGTCGCCCTGTACCGGCTCACCGACCAGGGGCGGGTCTTCGTCGCGGACGTCCCGGTGCGCGGGGGCGGTGAGGTGACCCTCGACGCCGAGGCCAAGCAGCCCTACGTCCTCTACCGCTCGCGTGCCGAGGCCGTGCCCGACCCGGAGTGGGGGCAGGGGACGCCGCTGCACGACCCGGGCTTCAACTCCGGCTCCCTGGACGGCTGGAAGGTGTCCGGACCCGCGTCCGTCGAGCTCAGCGACCTCGGCGACCACGAGCTGGTGATCGCATCGGGCGGCGCGGCGGCCGTCGGCCGGCGGCTGAGCCGGCTGAAGGCGGGGACGTACGTCGCGTCCGTGCAGGTGGAGGTGGGCGCGAAGGCGGGTGAGGAGCGCAGGGCGAGCCTGGAGGTGCGCACGGCGGACGGGGTCTCGGCGGCGAACTGGACGCGGACGTCCACGGCGGGGAACTTCGTGGCCGCCGACCGCAAGCACGGGACGCGCTTCCAGCGCATGTTCACGTACTTCACCGTGCCCGATGGCGGTGGGCCGGTGGAATTGACGCTGCGGGCCGATGCGGGGAAGGCGCGGGTGCGGTTCGACAACGTACGGGTCGTCGCGAGCGGCCGTCCGGTGAAGCTGCCCCGCGGTGTCCTCGCCCACGAGGACTTCGAGCATGTCCCGCAGGGGTGGGGGCCCTTCGTGAAGGGCGACGCGGGCGATGTCACCGACCCGCGCACGCACATCGCCCAGCGGCACGCGCCGTACACGCAGCGGGGCTGGAACGGGAAGGCGATCGACGACGTCGTCGACGGCGCGAACTCCCTGAAGTCGCGGGGCGAGAACGCGGGTCTTGTGTACCGGACGGTGCCGCATACGGTGCGGTTCGCTCCCGGCAAGCGCTACCGGGTCTCTTTCCGGTACGAGAACGAGAAGGCGGGGCAGTACGTGTGGGTGACGGGGGTGGACGCGCCGGGCCCGCGTGAGACGGACCGGAAGGAACTCCCGGTGGCCACGGAGCCGACGGCTCTCACGTACGAGTTCACGGCTCCCGCCAAGGGGGAGGCGTGGGTGGGCCTTCGCAAGACGGGCGACGACGGCAAGGCGGAGTTCGTCCTGGACGGCTTCGAGGTGCGGGAGGTGTAGGGCTGGGGGGATTGGGTGAGCCCCGCAGGGCTGACCCCCCCCGTTGCCCAGCGCCCCCCGGGCCCCCCCCCGCGCCCGGGCCCGCCCCCCCACCTCGGTGGCCCCCGCCCGCCGCACCGGCCCGGGGGCGGGCAGCGCGGGGTGG
>NZ_JBHYIG010000378.1:0-8101 GCF_042740015.1 Streptomyces sp. NPDC059037 | reverse complement strand
CGCCTGTCCCGTGGCCCCGGAGCGTTTATCCCGTGGACGGGCGCCCGCACGCTTGGCACCATCACCCCGTGATCATGGATGAGGAGAGCCGCGAGCGTGCGGTGCGGGCCGCGGTCCGCAACAACGCCGCATGGTGCGACGCGGTCTGCCGCGCGCACGCCGTGCCGGGCGAGTTCGGGGGAGAGGCGTGGACGAGCGCGCGGCGCACCCCGCCGCTCTATCCCGACGCCGTGACGCTCACCCCCGACGCGTCTCCGGCCGACGTGGTGTCCCGCGTCGACACCGGCTCGCCCGGCTGCTCGGTGAAGGACAGCTACGCCCGTCTGGACCTGGCGCCGCTGGGCTTCGACGTGCTCTTAGAGGCGCAGTGGATCCACCGCCCTGCGGACAAGGCGGTCATGTCCCCTTCGCCATACGTGAGTTGGGCGCCGCTTGCGGACGCCGACGCCCTGCCCGCGTGGGAGACGGCCTGGGGCGACGGTGAGGAGGGCAGCGGTCTGTTCCGCGCGGAGCTGCTGTCCCACGACACGATGTTCCTGGCCGGGACGTCCGCCGCGGGGGAGATCGTCGCGGGCGCCGTCGTCAGCCGCAGCGAATCGGTGGCCGGCGTCTCCAACCTGTTCGCCCGTGGGGATGTCCCGGGCGGCGAGGAGTCCGCCTGGGCCGGTGTTCTCACCGAAGCCGCCCGGCTCTGGCCCGGCCTGCCCGTCGTCGGCTACGAGAGCGGTGAAAGCCTGGACGCGGCCGTGCGCGCGGGGTTCACCCCGATCGGACCGCTGCGGGTGTGGCTGCGGTCCGACTGAGGGGCCGCGGCCCTCTCCCACCCCTTGACGCACAGGACGCCACCCCCGAAGAATGATCGCGTTCGGCGCTCTGACAACGTTGTCCAAGGAGGCGTTCCCACCCATGAGATGGACCCAACGGCTACGCGGTACCGGGGTGGCGGTGGCTGCGGCCGCGCTTCTCGGGGGAGCCCTGACCCTTCCGTCGGCGCAGGCCGCCCCGGCGGCGGACGGTCAACTGACCGATCTGGTCAACCCGTTCATCGGCACCGAGAACGAGGGGAACACCTACCCCGGCGCCGCCGTGCCCTTCGGCATGGTCCAGTTCTCCCCGGACACCGGTCACAACACCGGCTACGACCACTCCGACACCCACATCCGCGGCTTCTCCACCGTGCATCTCTCCGGTGTCGGCTGCGGTCTCGGCGGCGATCTTCCGGTCCTGCCCACCACGGGTGACGTCAAGGAGACGGACTACGCCAAGTACGCGGCGGAGTTCAGCCACGACGACGAGCAGGCGAGCCCCGGCGCGTACAAGGTGGGCCTGAAGTCCGGCATCGACGCCGAGCTGACCGCCACCGAGCGCACCGGCGTCCAGCGCTACACCTTCCCCGCCACCGACAAGGCCAACGTCCTGCTCAACGCGGGCCAGTCGCTGCACAAGACGGGCTCCACCAAGGTCGAGATCCTCGACAGCCGTACGGTCCGCACGGCGATCACCGGCAGCGGCTTCTGCCAGGACACCAAGCCGTACACGGTCCACACGATCACCCGCTTCGACCGGCCCTTCACCACGTCCGGCACCTGGAAGGGCGGCACCGTCACCGAGGGCTCCAAGGAGTCGTCGGCGGGGGACGAGCGCAACGGCGCCTTCGTCCGGTTCGACACCTCCAAGGACCGCACGGTCGAGGCGACCACCGCGCTCTCGTACGTCGATGCCAAGGGCGCCGCGCTCAACCTCCGCGCGGAGGGCGGGCGTTCGTACGACCGTGTCGCGCAGGCGGCCCAAGCGGCGTGGGAGGACCGGCTCGACGACGTACGGGCCAAGGGCGGCAGCGAGACCGTCCGCCGGACCTTCTACTCGTCCCTCTACCGCTCGTTCCTCGCGCCGAACATCGGCAGCGACGTCGACGGCCGCTACACCGGCTGGGACCAGAAGACCCACCGGGCCAAGGGCTTCACGTATTACCAGAACTGGTCCCTGTGGGACACCTACCGCACCCAGGCGCAGCTCCTCGCGCTCCTCGCGCCGCACGAGTCGCGCGACATGGCGCTCTCCGTCCTGAAGATCGACGAGGAGAGCGGCTGGCTGCCCAAGTGGGGCTACGGAACGGTCGAGACGAACATCATGACCGGCGACCCGGTCACCCCGTTCCTCACCAACGCCTACCAGCAGGGTCTCCTCGAGGGGCACGAGGAGGAGGCGTACCGCGCGCTGAAGAAGAACGCGGACGGTGTGCCGCCCGCCGACTCCGCGCCCGTCGGCCGTGAGGCCAACAAGGAATACCTGAGCGACGGTTTCGCGCCATTCATCAAGGGCCGCCCGCACGCCAAGCCCGGCGACTCCGACTACGACCACGGCGCGTCCGCGACCCTGGAGTACGCCCTCTCGGACGCGATGCTCGGCCAGATGGCCCGCGACCTGGGCCACGAGGACGACGCGGAGCGCTATGCCGACCGTGCGCAGAACTACCGCAAGATCTTTGACGGTTCGACCGGCTTCTTCCGTGCGCGGGACGCGTCCGGAGCCTTCACGGGCCCCGCCGACCCGGCCAAGAGCGAGGGCTTCCACGAGGGCACGTCCTGGCAGTACCAGTGGCTCGTCCCGCAGGACCTGCCCGGCATGGTCGGCCTGATCGGCGGCAAGCAGGCCGCCAACGACCGCCTCGACTCCTTCTTCGCGTACGAGCAGCTCCTGAAGGACCCGGCGAAGACCGCGCGCGAGGTGTGGGTGAACGGTCCTTACGACTACTACAACGCGGACAAGTACAACCCGCAGAACGAGCCCGATCTGATCGCGCCGTACACCTACCTCTCGACGGGCCGGCCGTGGAAGACCACCGACGTGGTGCACGCCGCGCTGACCCTGTTCACGGACACCCCGACCGGCATGACCGGGAACGACGACCTCGGCACCATGTCGGCCTGGAACGTGCTGTCCTCGATCGGCGTCTTCCCGGTGCAGCCCGGCACGGACACCTGGGGCCTTTCGACGCCCGTCTTCGAGCGGGTCGACCTCACGCTCGACCGCCGCTACTACCCGAAGGGGCGCCTCACGGTGAAGGCGCCGGGCACCTCGGACACCAACCGGTACATCCAGTCGGCGAGCACGGACGGCGCCGACTACGGAAAGACGTATCTGACCACCGACGACATCCGCGACACCCGCGAGCTCTCCTTCACGGTGGGCGACAAGCCCTCCGCGTGGGGCACCTCGGCGGACGCCGCGCCGCCGGCCCTGAAGTGAGGCGGTGCCGACCGCGCCACATGGCCTAAGCCGGATGCCGCCGAAATCCGCTGGAGTGACGTAATCGATACGCCACATCAGCCCCACGAGGCCCGCCTTCCTCAGGGAGGCGGGCCTTAATCTGTTGTTAACTGTGCGTAGCTTGATCGTACTTGACCGTAGTCGCGCAACGGCGATTGACTGCTCGCTCCACACACCACCCCCCGCACCGCCCTCGACGCGAGAGCAGACACGTGACGACGACGACTCGGACCGCTGACACCTCCGACCTGCTCGCACCCCTCGACCTCGCCTTCTGGAACATAGAGACCGCCGAACATCCCATGCACCTGGGAGCCCTCGGCGTCTTCGAGGCCGAGACGCCCGGCGCGGCCGAGCGTGCCGCCCGGCTGCTCGCCTCCCGGGCGGCCGCCGTGCCGGGGCTTCGCCTGCGCATACGGTCCGTCTGGCTGCCGGTCGGCGGGGCCGTCCGGACCACTGCCACCGGCTTCGACCCCCTTGACCACGTCACGCTCGCCGAGCCCATGGGGGACTTCCACGCCGCTGCCGGCGCCCTGATGCAGCGCCCCCTGGAACGCGGCAAGCCGCCGTGGGAGGCCCATGTGCTGCCCGCGCGGGACGGCTCCCGCTTCGCCGTGCTCTTCAAGTTCCACCACGCACTCGCCGACGGGCTGCGGGCCCTGATGCTCGCGGCCGCGGTGATGGACCCCACCGACCTGCCCGCCGCGCGCCCCGTGCCCGTGGGGCCCGCCGCCTCCCGGTGGGACTGGCTGCCCGACCCGCGCAAGCTGCCGGGCCTGGTCCGCGACACCGTCGCCGACGTGGGGCGGGCCCTGGACATCGGCAGCTCCGTCGCCCGCGCCACCTTGGGCGTACGTTCCTCCGACGCCCTCACATCGGACGCGACCGGCACCCGGCGCACCGCGGGGGTGGCGCTCGACCTGGACGATGTGCACCGCGTGCGCAAGACCGTGGGCGGCACCGTCAACGACGTACTGATCGCGGTCGTCGCCGGAGCCCTGCGCCGCTGGCTCGACGAGCGGGGCGACGGCAGCGAGGGCGTGGAGCCGCGCGCTCTGGTTCCCGTCTCCCGGCGCAGGCCGCGCGGCGCACAGCCGCCGGGCAACCGGCTCTCCGGGTATCTGGTCCGGCTGCCCGTGGGCGACCCGGACCCGCTGGCACGGCTGCGGTCCGTGCGCACCGCCATGGACCGCAACAAGGACGCGGGCCCGAACCGCGGGGCGGGCGCGGTCGCCCTCCTTGCCGATCATGTGCCGCCGCTCGGCCACTGGATCGGCGGCCCCGTCGTCGCCCAGGCCGCACGGCTGCTCTTCGACATCCTGGTCACCAGCGTCCCGCTGCCCAGCCTCGGCCTGCGGCTCGACGGCTGCCCGCTCACCGAGGTGTACCCCTTCGCGCCGCTGGCCCAGGGGCAGGCGCTTGCCGTCGCCGTGTCGACGTACCGGGGGCGGGTGCACTTCGGTCTGGTCGCGGACGCGGCCGCGGTGCCCGACCTGGACGTTCTCGCCCGGAGCGTGCGGGAGGAGCTCGCGGGGCTCGTCGCAGCGTGCGCCGAAGGCTCGAGTTTGGTAAAGGGACCCGTCGCTACGTAAAGTTCCCTTCTTTGGAACATTCTCTTTGGAACATTCGCGGTCACCCGGACGGCCGCGGCATGAGTGACGCGAGGACAGCGGCGATGACGGTGACAGAAGACAGCCTGGAGGCTGCCGGTTCGGCCGGTGAGGCCGTGACGTACGGCCCCGGTATCGACCCCGACCGTCTCGCCGTCTGCCTCGGCGTGCTCGACGAGCTGGACAAGCTGGAGGTCGACCACCCCGACGCCATCGCGGTGCGCCGCGCCACGGCCGGCATCTACCGGACCGTGAAGCAGCGCCGCCGCCAGGAGCGGAGGGCCGCCAAAACTGCTCACGACAAGGCGGTCACCGAAGCCACCGCGACCGGCTCCGCCGAGCGGATCGACGACGAGACCGAGGGCCTGTTGCCCTCCTCGCAGACCGAGGAAGGCCGGCTCGCGGGGATACTCCAGCGCCCGCGCTCCTGCTACACCTGCAAGACCCGGTACGTGGAAGTCGACTACTTCTACCACCAGCTCTGTCCGGACTGCGCCCGCCTGAACCGGAGCAAGCGCGATGCCCGCGCCGACCTCACCGGCAAGCGCGCGCTGCTCACCGGCGGCCGCGCCAAGATCGGCATGTACATCGCGCTGCGCCTCCTGCGCGACGGCGCCCACACCACCATCACGACGCGGTTCCCCAAGGACGCCATCCGCCGCTTCAAGGCGATGGACGACTCGGCGGACTGGCTGCACCGCCTGGAGGTCGTCGGCATCGACCTGCGCGACCCGGCCCAGTCCGTGGCCCTCGCCGAGCGGCTCGCCGCGGCGGGACCGCTCGACATCCTGATCAACAACGCGACGCAGACCGTGCGCCGGCTGCCCTCCGCGTACGCCGCCCTGGTCGACGGCGAGAGCGCGCCGCTGCCCGCAGGGGAGCTGCCCGCCCACTCCGTGATCGGCGCCTTCAACTCCGGCGCGGTGGACGGCCTGGCCGCGCTGCCCGTCGGCACCAGCGGCATCGACGCCCAGAAGGTCGCCGACCTCGCCCTCGTCGCGGGCAACGCCAGCGTCGCCCGGCACCTGGACGGCACGGCCATCGACGCGGGCGGCCTGGTCCCGGACGTCGTCGACAGCAACACCTGGGTGCAGACCATCGAGCAGATCTCCCCGGTGGAGCTCCTCGAGACCCAGCTGTGCAACTACACCTCGCCGTTCATCCTGATCAGCGCCCTGCGCTCGGCGATGGCCGGCGCCGCGAAGCAGGCGTCGAGCGGCCGCGCGTACGTCGTCAACGTCTCGGCGATGGAGGGCGTCTTCGGCCGCGGCTACAAGGGCGCGGGCCACCCGAACACGAACGCCGCGAAGGCCGCGATGAACATGGTGACGCGGACCAGCGCCCAGGAGATGTTCCAGACCGACGGCATCCTCATGACCTCGATCGACACCGGCTGGATCACCGACGAGCGCCCGCACTACGACAAGCTGCGCCTCGCCGAGGAGGGCTTCCACGCCCCGCTCGACCTGATCGACGGCGCGGCCCGGGTCTACGACCCGATCGTGCGCGGCGAGGCGGGCGAGGACCTGTACGGCGTCTTCCTGAAGGACTACGCACCGGGCAAGTGGTAGGACACTGCCGATAAACGGCCGTCTTATACGGGCGACCTATACAAGCGTCATAGACGGCCGTATGGTTTCCGTCATGACGCAGACAGCGGCACGCCGACTTCCCGCACGGCCCGGCCCTTCAGCCGCCTTCGCGCGCTTCGTGCTCTGCGGCGGCGGGGTGGGCATCGTCTCCAGTGGCGCGGTGGTCGCGGTGGCGTCCTGGCTGCCGTGGGCCGTGGCCAACGCCTTGGTCACCGTCGCGTCGACCGTGCTCGCCACCGAACTGCACCGTCGCTTCACCTTCGGGGTGCGGGGCGGCAGCCGGCTGCGCATGCACCTGCAGAGCGCCGGCACCGCGGCGGCCGCGTACGCCGTGACCACCCTCGCCATGGGGGTGCTGCACTGCCTGCGCCCCGAGCCCGGCGCCCTGTGCGAGCAGGCCGTCTACCTCGGGGCCTCCGGTGTCGCGGGCATCGGCAGGTTCCTGGTGCTGCGCCTGGTCGTCTTCGTCCGGCCGCCGCCTCAGGCCTCGCCGCCGCCCTCGCCCGACGCAGCGCGCAGCCGCTCATGCACGGCGTACGAGGCGGCCGCGCCGGAGGCGGCACGCACCCTCGTCCCGCCGTCGACCAGGAGATCCGCCCCCGTCACCCATTCGGCCGCGTCGGACACGAGCCATGCCACGGCCCGCGCCACGTCCTGCGGTTCCCCGATCCGGCCGAGCGGCAGGCCCGCGGCGAGCCGCTCCTGCGCACCCTCCCAGACGAAGCGGGCGAGTTCGGTGCGGACCAGGCCGGGGGAGACGGAGTTGACCCGCACCAAGGGGGCCAGCTCGCCCGCGAGTTGGGCGGTCAGGTGCAGGAGCGCGGCCTTGCTCGTGCCGTACGCGCCCACATTGGGTCCCACATGGGTGGCGCCCTCCGAGCAGACGTTCACCACGCGGCCGCCGTGCTCGCCCATCCAGGCCCGCCAGGCCAGTTGGGTCAGGCGCAGCGCGGCCTCGACGTTCAGGGCGAAGGCGTCGCGCCACCGGGTGAGGTCGACGTCCATCAGTGCGCCGTAGGGGGCGTTCGTCGCGGCGTTGTTCACCAGCACGTCGAGCCGCCCGAACTCCCTTCCCGCCAGGGCCACACAGGCCTCGGCGTGGCCGGGGTCGGCCACGTCACCGGCGAGGCCGACCGCGTCGGCGCCCCGGGCCCGGAGCCCGGAGACCGCGGTCCGCAGCGCGTCGGCGTCGCGGGCGGTGACGACGAGGCGGTGCCCGGACTCCGCGAGGGCGTGCGCGACCGCGAGCCCGATTCCCCGCGAGGCGCCGGTCGTCAGGGCCACCGGGGTCTCCTGCGCCGGCCGAGAAGTCATCCGCGTACGGTCCCACGAAGTCTCCGAAAGGCCCATGGGCGCGGTCCTGATGGGGAGTTCGGGGCCCTATGCCGACCTCGGGGTCAACCCGTGCCGACCCCACACCGTCACCAAGTGTCCGAAATCCACTCCTTCGCCTGCCCCCATCGAGCGCGGGCGCGCTCATTTGGTTAACCTGGGGCGAACGGACGGCCGCAAGGGACCTACAAGCTCCCCCAAGCCGCCCCGGGACAGGCTCGCAACCATGGCCGCGGTCCCGCCCGACAACCGGCGCCACCGCGACCGAAATGCCCTTGTCCTTCCGTTACGCGACAC
>NZ_JBHYIG010000377.1:0-8188 GCF_042740015.1 Streptomyces sp. NPDC059037 | reverse complement strand
GTGTCGCATCTCTCGCCTCGTGGGGGGGCCCCCGTGCTTAGTGTGCGCGCGCGGGGGCCCCCCCCACTGCCGCCGCCGCGGTGGCCCCCGCGGGGGCCCCCCGCGGCGGCGGAGGCATGGCTCAGGATGGTCTCAGAACATCGCCTTGGCACTGCCCGCCTGGAGGGAGCCGAGGAACGGGTGCCACAGGTGCGTGGGGTCGTTCTCCACCGCTGTGACGATCTCGCGCATGGCGGCGAGTGCCCTGGGCTCCTCGTCGTCGTAGACGTCTCCCTGGAGCATCTTCAGCACGTCCAGGCGGTAGCGCGGGTCCTGGACGAAGGCGGTGAAGAGGATGTTGAGGCGGTAGTAGATCGAGATGAACTCGTACCAGTTGTTGACGCCTCGGCGGAGCGTCGACTCGTAGGTGTCGAAGCGCTTCTTGGAGTAGTCACCGGCCTCGTGCGCGGCGATGATGTCCTTGCAGGCGATGCGGGCGCTGTTGAGGGCGACCGAGACGCCGCTGGAGAAGATCGGGTCGACGAAGCGGGCCGCGTCACCGACCATCAGGAAGTTGTCGCCGCAGATCTGGCTGAGCGCGTACGAGTAGTCGCCTTCCGTCTTCAGCGGACGGACCTGCTCGGAGTCCTTCAGCGCCTTGTGGAGCTCGGGGCGGCTGGCGATGGTGTCCCAGAAGAAGTCCTCCAGGTTGTCCTTGGACGCCTTCAGCCGTTCCCGCTGGGTGACGACCCCGATCGAGGTGATGGTGTCGGTGATCGGGATCTGCCACACCCAGGTGTCGATCACGGGCAGGAAGTGGATGAAGATGAAGTCCGCCTGGCCCTTGTTGACCGCCAGGGCCTTGCGGTCGAAGTTGTCGAACCAGGTGTGGATGGCGTACTGGTTGAAGACCGGGTCGGCCTGCTTGACCCGGAGCTGGCTGCCGAGTTGGGTGCGGCGCCCGCTCGCGTCCACGACCATGCCGACGGGTATGTCGGTGCGTATCCCGTCGTGCGTGGTCTGGAGGGTCGGGGTCGGCGTGGAGAAGTCGACGCGGTTGACGCGGGTGGCCTGACGCACGGTGGCCCCGCGGGACTCGGCGTGCTCCAGCAGGATCTGGTCGAACTTCCCGCGGTCGACGTGGAAGGTGTAGTCCTTGTGCACGCCGCCCTGGGTCCGCTCGTTGAACATGATCTCGGCCGCGCGGAAGTCGTGATCCAGGCCGGTGAAGCCCATCTTGTCGCTCGGCCCGCTGTCGGCCGAGGTCCAGGCCGCGCCGTATTTCTTGGGGAATCCGGCCGCCTCGACCTTCTCGAAGGCGCCGATCTCGGCGAGAACGGGGGTGGTGGCCGGGACCAGGGACTCCCCCACGTGCTCACGGGGGAAGGTCTCTGCCTCCAGCACGAGGACCTTCAGTCCGGCCCCGGCCAGATAGGACGCGGCGGTCGACCCGGCCGGGCCACCACCGATGATGCCCACGTCGAAACGGTCTGTCATGTTGGCTGTCTCCTTTGAGGCGTACGGTCGGCCGACGGGACGTGCGCTCACACCCGGGGGTCAGTCCCGCGCGGCGGCCGGCTCGTTGGCGGTCGCCAGTGCCGGGCCCAGCGAATGGACGAGGTCCGTGATCGTGTCCAGCGTTCGGAAGTGCGCTCCGGTGATGTGCGTGACCGGGACGTCCACCCCCATCGACTCTCGGATGAAGGTCAGCAGCTTCGCCGTGTTCATCGAGTTGAGAATTCCCCACTCCAACAGCGGCGTGTCCGGTTCGAGGGCCTCCATGCCCTCGCCCAGAAATGTCTCCGCGACATAAGGCGCAATGACTCCGTACACGGCATCCCGCGTCATGGATCCTCCCGGTTGTGTCATGTCGACGTCGTGCCGACGTCGTGTGTCGTGTGGCCGCAATCGGGCTCGTACGCACCCACGGTTCGTGTGGCCGCAGTCGGGCTCGTACGCACCACGGTTCGCGTGGCCGCAGTCGGGCTCGTACGCGCCACGGTTCAGGTGGCGCGCCCGCTCATTTCCCGCTGCCCTGCTTGACCCGCAGCGGCCGGCCTACCAGCGGCCATTCGGCGACCCGCTGCTTCACCTCTTCGCCGAGCTCGAACTCGCCGCGGGCGAACCGCTTCTTCATGAAGAGGGTCAGACCTTCCCAGGTCAGCTTGGTGATGTCGGTCTCGCTCTGCCGCCTGGTCCACAGCAGCGTCTTCATCGAGCCGTAGAAGTTCGCGTCGATGCACTGCTGGTCGAGGTCGGCCACGCCGAAGGCCGGCGGGATGAAGTCGGCCTCGCGCAGCCGGCCGAGGATCAGGTCGGCTGCCCCGCCAGTGGTCAACTCACCGCGCTCCACGGCCTGGCAGGCCTCGTTGACCTCCTGGAGCAGCTTGAGCGCGGGCGCGTAGGCGGAGCCCTCCGGTACGGCACGCCCCCGCCACCAGGCGTTTTCCAGTGGGTCGAGCACACTGGTATCTCGGGTCTCGAGGAATCGCGCGTAGGCTCGGTTGACCTCGAACGTCGCGATGATCTGTCCGAGCGACCAGACTCGGAACCAGGCGTTCCACAGCTTCCAGTCACGGAACGACAGATACGCGTTCGCGCAGAGGTCGTCGTTGAAGTCCAGCAGACCCTGCTCCAGGTCCTGCATGAACTTGAAGCGCTCCACGGAGAAGTCGTCGTCCTGGATGGCGTCCAGGAGACGGTGCGTCAGCGCGTGGACGGTTTCGAGGGTGTTCGACATGCCGCGGGAGAAGAGCGGGTCGATGAAGCCGGCCGCGTGCGAGGTGAGGCACCAGCGGTGGCCCACGGTCTGCCGCGGCGAGTACTGGATCCGGTCGGTGCGGGTCCAGTTCCGTACGGGCTTGGCCTCCGCGAACTGCGTGGCGATGTCCGGGTACTTGCGGAGGAATTGATCGAACTCCTCCTCGGGCGAGCAGTCCGGCATCGGGTGGATCCGCGGGTCCATCATGATGCCGACGCTGCACAGTGGGTTGGTGGCCCGTTCGTGGTTGTCGAACGGGATGATCCACATCCAGCCGCCGTCGAACATGTGGTGGAGGGTGCCCTCGTGCCACTTGGTGCGGAAGCCGGAGTGCACCTCGGGCTTGGCCACGTCGTCGAACGGCCGCACGCCGGTGAAGTGGTTGAACATCCCCCGGGACTGGTGCCGGAACCGCGCCGGCTCCTCCCGCAGGCTCAGCTTCTTGGCCAGCACCGACCGGTGGCCACTGGCGTCCACCATGAACTTGGCCCGCACCTCGGAGCCGGTGGACAGCTTGAGCGTGACGTCGTCTTCGCCCGGGTCGACGTCGACGACCGCCTGGTGCTGACGGACCGTCGTCCCGTACTTGACGGCCACGTGCATCATCCAGGCGTCGACGTCCTGGCGGTAGTAGTGGTTCTCGGTGTGGGTGATCTTGGGCACCTCGAAACGGGTGCGCTCCACGGGGTCCTGGCGCTTGCCGTCCCGGTGGTACACGAAGCCGAAGTTGCGCTTCACGCCGCACTGGGTGGTGATGTTGCGGTACACGCCCTCGAAGGTGGCGAGGTGCTTGATCTCCGGTACGCCGTACCGCTCGGCGATGAGCCGCATCATCATCGAGGTGAAGGGGATCGTGGACTCCCCGATGGTGAACTTGGGGTGGCTGTCCGCGTCGATGAGCACCACGTCGGCGCCGTTCCGCGACAGACAGGCGGCGAGGATGGTCCCGGCCACCCCTGAGCCGACGATCGCCACGTCGTACAGGTGCTGTTCGTCATCTTGCTGTTGCATGTTCCGTCTCTCCCTTCGGAAGAGTGCTGGGAGTGCTGGTGGCAGCGGAGCATGGCGCCGAACGCCACGGCCGTGCCCGTGATGACGATCCGATGGAGCCTGTCGCGCCGCACGCCCCGGCGGGTGATGGCCCCTCGCCGCCGGCGGCCGGAGGACGGACCGCACACAGAATTCAACGTGAAATGAATTCTACAGATGATTAATAGCTTGCTGCAAGACGGCGCTCGTGTGTGCGTCCTCACCCGCCCCGGCGAGAGCCACCGGCTGCGACACGGACGGCGCGACCAACTGAGCCGCAGGCAGCAGCCGTTCGAGGCGGCCGCGTGCCTCGGCGGCGAAGGCGGGCGAGTCGTGGAAGAAGTGGCCGCCGTCAAGGACCCGCAGATCGAAGCTCGCGGTCGTCTCACGGTTCCAGGCGATCAGGCCCTGATCGTCCGTCATCTGGTCCCACCGCCCGGCGAATGCCGCGATCGGCACGTCGAGCGGCCGGCCGGGCGGCCGGGTGTACGTCTCGGCCAGCCTGAGGTCGGCGCGCAGCAGCGGCAGATACATCCGCAGTATCTCCGGATCGCGCAGGGCACCGTCCGGCGTGCCGCCCAGGCGCTCGACGGCGTCGAGGAACCGGTCGTCCGCGAGCGCGTGGATCGGCCGGTGCGAGAGGCCGACGGCCGGGCCGTTGCGGCCGGAGACCAGCAGCAGGCCCGGCGGCGCGCCGACGGCGGTCATGCGGCGCGCCATCTCGTAGGCGACCAGGGCACCGAGGCTGTGGCCCGCCAGTACGTAGGTGTGGTCGCCGTCGGCCGGCAGCCGTGCCCGCAGCTGCGCGGTCAAGTCGTCGGCCAGCGGCCCCCATTCGGTGATCAGCGGCTCGCGGATGCGGATGGAGTGGCCCGGCAGATCCAGTGTTTCCAGGCGTACGCCGACCGGCAGCCAGCGGGACCACGGGCGGTAGTAGGCGCCGCTGCCGCCCGCATGCGGGACGACGAACAGGGTGACCGGTGCGGCGCCGGGCGGCACTTCGTCGCGTGGCGCACTCATGTGGTGGCTCATGGGAACCCGTTCCTTTCGACTGCGGAGTGACCTGGGCCGGTCGCGGCCGAGCGGCCGGGCTGCCGGCGGCGCCGGGGAACGGGGGGCGGACCTGCGGCGCGGGCCGTGCGTACGGAGAAATCCCGGTTCGAGGAGCTCGGCGAGAGAGGCCCGGTGGAACCGCACCGGAACGTCCGGCGCCCCGACGGCGACCGCGCACGGGAGCGGCGCGGCACCCTGCTCCGGCACAGGACGCCCGGCCTTCTCCGGCCGGAACAGATCGCGGAGCGTCCAGCCCGCCACCTGGCCCGCGCCGGCGGGCAGCGCCCTGAGCACCGGCCGGCCGGCGCCGTCCGCGGCGCAGACCACGGACGCGAGGCCACCGGCCAGACCCAGGCCAAGTGCCTTGAGCACGGCCTCCTTGTACGTCCAGTGGCGGAACAGCGACTCGGTCGCCGCCGCCCCGTCCTGGGTGAGCCACCAGGTGTACTCGGCGTCGGACATCATGGTCCGCGCCAGGCCGTCGATGTGGCCGACAAGACGTTGCTCCTCGATGTCGACACCGACCGGCCCGGCCCTGGTCACCGCCACGGCGGCGAACCTGCCGGAGTGCGAGAGGCTGATGTGCGGGCCGCGGGATTCGGAGAGGAACGGCTTGCCGTTCGGCTCGCGGCGCACCCGCAGGTCGGCGGGCCGCACCCCCGCCGCATCGGCGGCCAGAATCCGCAGCGCCGCCTGCGCGCCCAGGCGACGGTGCCGGTCCCGCGTGATGACGGCGGACAGCCGGGCCGTCTCGGCCGGCGGCAGCACGGCGGCGGAGCGCCGCACCGAGCGCTCGTCGTCGACGTCGACAAGCCACACCTGAACCCCCGTCGGGTCCATGTCGTGCCCTCCTTCGCTGGACCGGGTCGTGGTGCCGGAGAGGAGCGGGCGACGGTGGGCGGACGTGAGGCCCACCGTCGCGGTCGCGACGGTCAGTCCTTGACCTCTCCCTTGATGTAGCGCTGCACGTACTCGTAGGCCAGGTCGCCCAGTCGCACGCCGAAGTCGACGGACATCTCGACGGTCTTCGAGAAGTGCACGCCGCCCCACACCCGGCTGACGGCGCAGTCCTGGACGAATTCGGTCCAGGTGCGCCACCGGATCTTGAGCTCCTTGGCGGGCGTTGTCCCCGGCTCCACCAGCGACGATCCCGCGGGCGCGGTGTACGTCCAGTCCAGCACGTCGTCACCCAGGAAGCGCCGCGCGGCCTGTGCCTCGGCGGAGCAGAGCGTGGTCGAGCCGGACGGGAACTCGGGGTGGTCCCCGACGTTCAGGTAGCTGGCCCACTCGTCGGCGGGGATGTCGTCGACCTTGCCCTTGCCCACGCCGCCCCAGGCGGTCACCTTTTGCTTGCCGTACACGTGCTGGACCGCGCTGAACGGACGTACGGCGTCGTGCTTGTTCTTCTGGTGCCAGACGGCGATCAGCCCGTCGAACATCGACACCGAGGCCGTCATGAACAGGTGGACCCACCCGTCCAGATCGAGGTCGTGGGCCTCCGCCGCGGTGAGCACCGAGTACCCGATGCCCATCAGCTTGTTGTCGAAGACCTCCGCCATCACCTTCTGTTCGTCGGTGAGCCCGGCCGATGCCTTCAGGATCTCGTCCACGGAGCGCTTGTACTCCATGGGCCTTGTGTGGTCGCTGTGTTGGGGCGCGGCGAGCTCGAACTCGTCGGGATCCCGGAAGGAGTAGGGCTTGGTGACCCGCACCTGCGGCGTGACGAAGTGCTGCACGGTGAAGATGCCCTTGTCGCCATCGCCCTTGCCGATGCGGCGGCGGTGCGTGGTCAGCTGCGGCTGCCAGCGCGACGGGTTGGTCAGCTTGAAGGCCGTGTTCACCGGCTTGTAGCCGGTGTAGTCCGCGTACGGCCTGGGGTTGTACTTGCGGCCCTCGTCGCCCAGTTGGTTCATGCCGTCCCGCCGGCGGGCCTTGACGACGGCCTTGCCGGCCAGGTTGCCGATGCCGACCGGGCTCGTGCGGTCGGCGGACTCGTCGTCGGGGTTCAGACCGACCGAGGTCAGCAGCTCCCGGAAGAGCGGCTCCTGCTCCGCCATCACGCTCTTGATCACCTGGTACGTGGCGTGCAGAGCGGCGATGTTCTTGTTCCGGTTGGTACGGGCCTCGCTGCTGGGGCGGCGGCCGAGCCGGGAGTACACGCCGACGGCGGTCGGGTGGTAGGGCGCCAGGGCGTCGAACCACGCGTTCTGCACCAGGTGGGTCACCCGGATCAGGATGGTCACGTCCATGGGGGCGATGACCGCCGTCAGGTCGGACCGGTTGGCGATCAGGTCACGGATGATGTTGCCCTTGTCGAAGTCGAAGTCGACGGCCTTCGACTTCCCCTCGGCGGCGGTGGGTTGGCCGGCGAATGCCGTTCCGGTGTGGCCCAGGGTGGCCAGCGCCGCGACCGGAGCGGTGCCGAGAGCACCCAGCACCAAGGATCTGCGTCGGGGCGAGAAGGCCGCGGAAGAGCGTCCAGATGTCGTCATGCGTTTAATTTCCTTTCCACTTCCACCTGGCCACCGGCGACTGAGCGGGCGGACGGTGGGGGGCGGCGGGTGCGAAAGAACGCCTTCGGCAGGTGTAGGCGACCCGGCAGTGAGGAATTAATTCATGCAAGAATTAAGCATACGGAGGGCTAGCACCTTGTCAAGGACCGCTGGTGCGGGGCCAGTTGACGAGCGTCGGGCCCACGTTCCGTCACGAAGAACCGACGAGCGCGGCGCCACCCCTCGACACAACGGAAGTCCTCGTGCTTAGCTGAAAGCGTACGTTCGTTTTTCTGCGAGTCGCGGCCGCGATGCCCCTCGCCCTCATTCGCGTCCCACCCGTCACCCAGGAGGGTTCTGCCATGAAGAAGCTGTATGCCCGCATGATGAAGGCCGAGTGCCCGATCGACCCCGCCACCATGGAGACCACGGTCCCGTTCCTCCAGCACAACACCGTTGAGCACGCGCTGAAGGACAGCGGCGTACGGCAGATCTTCTTCTTCGTGGATCCGAAGGACAGCGCCATCTTCTCCATCACGATCTACGACACGGAGGAGGACCTGAGCAATGCGATGCAGGAGGCGACCAGCGAGTTCCGCTTCCAGAGCCTGGCCGCCCTCGGCTGCACGGCGGTCGACGCGCGGGTCTTCGAGGTCGTCGCGGGACAGGTCAACCCGGACGCACCCGAGGTGGACTTCAAGAGCCTTGTGCCGCCGATCACGACGGACTGACGGCCAGGGCCCCGACGGTTCGTCGGACCACTGAACAGAGCCAGGGGGGGGGCCCGGCGGTGTTTGGGAGGGCCCCCGGGGGGGTGGGGGGGGGGGGCCCCCCCCCCCGGCGCGGCGCCGCCCCCCCCCCCCCCCCGCCGGGG
>NZ_JBHYIG010000376.1:0-8212 GCF_042740015.1 Streptomyces sp. NPDC059037 | reverse complement strand
CCCCCTGCTCGGGTGCCGGACCCAATGCCCCGCACCGACCTCAGCGGAGAGAATGTGGCCATGACGCTGGAAGAGATGGGGACGGAAAAATGACGAGGGTCCGTGAATCCGTGACGGCGGGAGCCCGAGGGCTCTACCTGTCGGTCATCATGCTCGCCGGTTCGATCACCCTCTTCGTGCTGTCGGTCCTGTCCATCGCTTTCATCCCGCTGGGGATCGGCGTCTTCACGACTCCGATGGCGCTGACCGGCGTGCGCAAGTGGGCCGACCTGCGCCGCGCCCAGGCCGGCGCGTGGTCGGACGTACACATCCCGCGTCCTTACCGCCCCTTCCCCGCGGATCTGCGCAGTGGCGTCACCGGGCAGGTGGAGCGCACCACGCTGATGCTGAAGGACCCGGCGACCTGGCGTGACCTGCAGTGGCTGCTCGTCGACATGACCGCCGGCTACGTCACGGTGATCTTCGCGCCGGCGCTGCTGCTCTACCCGCTGTACGGCTACGTCCTCGCCCTGGGCGTCTGGGAGCCGATCTACAACGCGGGCGGCGGCGACTGGTACGGCTTCATCCACGTCACCTCGCAGGGCTCCGCCAACATGGCGGCCCTGCTCGGCACCGCCCTCGGTGTCATCGGCATCTTCGCCACCCCCGCCATCCTGCGCGGCCACTTCCTGCTCGCCAGGACCCTGCTCGCCCCGACCGCCTCCATGCGGGAGCGCGAACTGGCCCAGCGCGTGGACCGGTTGACCGAGACGCGGCACGACGCCGTGGACTCGTCGGCCGCCGAGCTGCGCCGCATCGAGCGGGATCTGCACGACGGCGCGCAGGCCCGTCTGGTGGCGATGGGCATGGACCTCGGCACCATCGAGGCGATGATCGAGAAGGATCCCGCGAAGGCCAAGGAGCTGATCTCCAAGGCGCGGCAGAACTCCGGTGAGGCGCTGACCGAGCTGCGCGACCTGGTGCGCGGCATCCACCCGCCGGTGCTCGCCGAGCGTGGCCTCGGTGACGCGGTGAAGGCTCTCGCGCTGCGTCTTCCGGTGCAGACCGACGTGGACGTGGAGCTGTACGGCAGGACCGAGGCGCCGGTGGAGTCGGCGGCGTACTTCGCGGTGAGCGAGGCCCTGACGAACGCCATCAAGCACGCGGGCGCCGACCGCGTCTGGGTGGACATGCACCACGCGCAGGGCATGCTGCGGATCGCGGTCACGGACAACGGCAAGGGCGGCGCGTCCATCGGGGCCGGGTCGGGGCTGAGCGGGATCGAACGCCGACTCGGTACATTCGACGGCGTACTGGCCGTCAGCAGTCCGGCGGGCGGCCCGACCATGGTGACCATGGAGATCCCTTGCGAGTTGTCCTAGCCGAAGATCTCTTCCTGCTGCGTGACGGTCTGGTCCGGATGCTGGAGGCGTTCGACTTCGAGATCGCCGCCGCTGTCGAGACCGGGCCCGAACTCACCAAGGCCCTGGCCGAGTTGGAGCCGGACGTCGCCGTCGTCGACGTCCGGCTTCCGCCGTCCCACACGGACGAGGGCCTGCAGTGCGCGCTGGCCGCGCGGCGGGCACGGCCGGGCCTTCCCGTCCTCGTGCTCTCCCAGCACGTGGAGCAGCTGTACGCGCGCGAGCTGCTCGCCGACGGGAACGGCGGGATCGGCTATCTCCTCAAGGACCGCGTCTTCGACGCCGAGCAGTTCATCGACGCGGTACGCCGGGTCGCCGCCGGCGGCACCGCGATGGACCCGCAGGTGATCCAGCAGCTGCTCTCCCGGCGCTCGGCGGACCAGCCGCTCGGCAAACTGACGCCGCGCGAGCGCGAGGTGCTCGAACTCATGGCGCAGGGACGGTCGAACGCCGCGATCGCGGGGCAGCTCGTGGTGACGGAACGGGCGATCGCCAAGCACACGTCCAATATCTTCGGGAAACTGGACCTGCCGGTCTCCGACGACGACAACCGGCGGGTGCTCGCGGTCATCGCCTATCTCGATCAAGGTCGTTGAATCAGCCGTCGGAGAATTCCGGTTGTGATTGAACGGGGCGGACTCCTGTTGCGTACGTAGTCGCATGGGACGCACACCACGACGCACACAACGAAAGCGATCAAAGCTCGCCGGGCGGGCGATCGCCGCATCGGCGGCGCTCATCCTGGGCGGCGGCGGAATGGTCGCGGTGAATGTCTACGCGAACGCCGAGGAAAGCACCGATCCGCCCGTCTCCGCGCAGTCCGGCGAGCAGGGTTCCGGTCCCGGGTTTTCCACCATCAGCTGCCCGGACGTGGGAAATCAGCTGCCGGAAGTGCCGGACGGCGCTCGCGAGGACGTCGACCGGCGGCTCGCGGACCTGGACTCTCAGATCACCGCCGCCTACGAGAACTTCGCCGACGCACAGGACGCCGAGCAGGCCCAGGCCGTGCTCGGCCCGCTGGAGGAGGAGCGGCAGCCGGTCATCCAGGAGATCGGCGCGGCCATCGACCAGGCGGGCGGTCAGCCGCCCGACGGGCTCGACTCCATGGCGGCGTGCACCATGCGCGCCGGGGACGGGGCCGGGGACGGCGCCTGGGGCCAGCAGCCGCCCGAGGGAGGGCAGGACGGCGGCGCCGAGCAGCCTCCGGAGGAGGGAGGCGACGGCGGGCAGCAGCCACCCGGTGACGGTGACGGCGGGCAGCAGAACGGCAATGGTCCGGTGGCCGACGATTTCGTCGACATCAACTCCATTGAGCCCAATGTGAACCGCCCCGACAAGCAGGAGGGCGCATCGCGCGGGACGTTCATCACGAAATGCGGGACGAACGAGAACGGCAAGTTCAATCCGGACAATGTCATCGTCGCGCCCGGTGTGAGCAATGGCGCCCACCATATGCACGATTACGTGGGCAATCAGGCCAATGATGCCTTCGCGAGCGACGACGACCTCGCGAACGGTGACACCAGTTGCCGAAATCAGGGCGACAAGTCCACCTATTACTGGCCGGTCCTGCGACTGCAGAACGGACAGGACGAGGCCGACGCCGACGCGGACGGCGGCGGCAAGGACCAGAATGTCGGGGAGATCCAGACCCCGACGTCCGTCACCCTGAAATTCGTCGGAAGCCCGGTGGGCGACGTCGTCGAGATGCCGCGATTCCTGCGCATCATCACGGGCGACGCCAAGGCGTTCACCAATGGTGACGCGAACGCCAACGCGTCCTGGAGCTGCACCGGGTTCGAGGACCGGCAGCTGAAGGACAAGTATCCGATCTGCCCCGACGGCAGCAAGGTCGTGCGGACCTTCAACTTCCAGAGCTGCTGGGACGGACAGAACACCGACAGCGCCAACCACCGTACGCACGTGGCCTTCGCCGACCAGGAGAGCGGCGCCTGTCCACAAGGGTTCCAGGCCATTCCGCAGCTGGTGCAGCGCATCGTGTACGACGTGCCGCCCGGCCCCGGATTCGCCGTCGACTCGTTCCCCGAGCAACTGCACAAACCCGTCACCGACCACGGCGACTTCATCAACGTCTTCGACGAGCAGTTGATGCAGCGCGTCACCGACTGCATCAACGAAGGTCAGCGCTGCACCTGATCCCGATCTGCCGCGCTGACCCCCCGTAACCGCTGCGCGGTCAGCTCGTGCGGTGACCGGAGTGGCCCGAGTGCCCCGGGCCAGAGTCCTCGTGATCCCCACCACCGCTACTCCCCGAGTGGTGCGAGGCCTCCTCCACCGTCCCGCCGAGCCGGCCGCGCAGCCGCGCGACCACCTTCTGGTCGCCGACCGCGATCCACTTCTTGCCGATGAGGTACGTGCCGCCGTAATCGGCCGCCTCGTCGAGCCATTCGGCCTGGCCACGGGCGTTTGTAAAGGTTACGAGGACATAGCGGCGGGCACCGTTCCCACAGGTGGCCTGCCGCAGTTCGGCCGCGTCCGTCTGGATGTCGGGCTCGCACCGCGCCTTGGCCGCCAGCTGCTCCAGGCTGCCGCTCGCCGTCTCCGGTGCATCGTCGCCGTCCGAGCCGCCGCACGCCACCAGCAACAGCAGCAGTCCCACACCCATGCCTCGCGCTGCCTTCATCGTCCCACCAGTCCCTTCAGGCGATGCGAACTCGCCTTTTCCGTATGCACCGTTGAGCACGGGCGACCGCGCGGATACCGTGCGCCGCAGCGCTCGACCCAGGGGGGTACACATGACCGACCCGTCCCGACGTTCCGTGCTCGGCACCGCCGGAGCCATCGGCATCGGCTGTGCCATCAGCGGTATGGCCGTTCCGTCCCACGCCGCCGAAGGGCCCGCCAAGGGCCCCGCCTTCGATACGGATTCCGCGCGCTCAGCGCTCAACAGACTCCTGCCGCATCACGCGGAACAGTTCCGCCTCAGACTCGTCCCCGCGCAGGGCGGGAGGGAACGCTTCCGCGTGACCGGCACCACCGGGCGCATCGAGGTCTCCGGTACGACGCCGGCCGTGCTGCTCACCGGGGTCCACTGGTATCTGAAGTACACGTGCGGCGCCCATATCACCTGGAACGGCAGCCAGTTGGACCTGCCGCGACAGCTGCCCGCGCCCGCGCGGCCGCTGGAGCGGTCGACCGCGCTGCCGCACCGGTTCGCCCTGAACGACACCAACGACGGGTACACCGCGCCGTACGCCGACTGGGCGTACTGGGAGCGCATGATCGACGTACTCGCCCTGCACGGCTGCAACGAAGTCCTGGTGATCGCCGGGGCCGAGGCCGTCTACCACCGGCTTCTGAAGGACTTCGGGTACAGCGACGCGGAGGCGCGCGCCTGGCTGCCCGCGCCCTCGCACCAGGCGTGGTGGCTGCTGCAGAACCTGTCGGGTTACGGCGGCCCGCTGTCGACTGAAGTCATCGCTGATCGCGCCGAGTTGGGCCGCAGAATCGTGGACCGGCTGCGCGATCTTGGGATGGCCCCCGTCCTCCCCGGCTACTACGGACACGTCCCGGACGGCTTCGTGGCGCGCAACGGCGGGGACGCGCGGGTGGTGCCGCAGGGCAACTGGCACGGCTTCAAGCGCCCCGACTGGCTCGATCCGCGCACCTCGTCCTTCGCGCAGGTCGCCGCGTCCTTCTACCGGCACCAGGAGCAACTCTTCGGCGCCGCCGAGCACTTCAAGATGGACCTGCTGCACGAGGGCGGCACCGCGGGCGACGTCCCGGTGCCCGACGCGGCGCGCGGCGTCGAGGCCGCTCTGCGCAAGGCCCGCCCCGGTGCGACCTGGGTCATCCTGGGCTGGGAGGCCAATCCGCTGCCCGAGCTGCTCGACGCGATCGACCGGCGGCGGATGCTGATCGTCGACGGGGTCTCCGACCGGTTCACCCGTGTCACCGACCGCGAGAAGGACTGGGGCGGAACGCCGTACGCGTTCGGCACCATCCCCAACTTCGGGGGGCGTACGACGATCGGGGCGCGGGCGCACATCTGGAACGAGAAGTTCTTCGCGTGGCGGGACAAGGGCGGCAGCGCGCTGGCCGGTACGGCGTTCATGCCGGAGGCCACGGACCGCGATCCGGCCGCCTTCGAGCTCTTCTCCGAACTGGCGTGGACCCAGAAGCGGTTGGACCTCGGGGCGTGGTTCGCGGACTACTCCGGCTTCCGGTACGGCGGCCGTGACCGGGACGCGCGGGCCGCCTGGCAGGCGCTGCACGACACCGCCTACCGGCACACCGCCGTCGAGCGCAGCGACCCGCACGACTCGCTGTACGCCGCCCGGCCCGACCTCGCGGCCAACCGCGCCGCCGAGTACGCGCCGCGCGCGCTGACCTACGACCCCGGGCGCTTCGACGCGGCGCTCGCCGGTCTGCTCGGGGTCGCGCCCGCGCTGCGGGGCAGCGCGGCGTACCGGTACGACCTGGTGGACGTGGCCCGGCAGGCGCTGGCCCACCGCAGCCGGCAGCTGCTTCCGCAGCTTCGGGCCGCGTACGGCAGGAAGGACCAGGAGACCTTCCGTGCCCTTTCGACGCTGTGGCTGCAGCTGATGCGTCTGTCGGACGACGTGACGGCGACGAACTCGGCGTTCCTGCTCGGCCCTTGGGTGGACGCCGCCCGGCGGCTCGGCACGAACGACGCGGAGCGCGCCGAGTTCGAGCGGACCGCGAAGGTCCTGATCACCGTGTGGGGCGACCGGCCCACGTCCGACGGCGGGAAGCTGCACGAGTACGGCAACCGTGAATGGGCGGGCCTGATGGCCGACTTCTACGTCCCGCGCTGGCAGAAGTGGCTCGACGAGCTGGCCGACGCGCTGGCCGCGGGGAGGGAGCCGAAGGCGGTCGACTGGTTCGCGGTGGAGGAGCCGTGGACCCGCAAGCGCAAGGACTATCCGCTGCGGGGCACCGGCGATCCGTACCGGACCGCGGGGCGGGCCCGTGACGTCCTGGCCCGTGCCCCGTACCAGGGCTCCCTCGACGTGTCCGCGACACCGCCCGCCTTCCCGCCCGGTGGGCACGCGCGCGTGGAGGCCGTGTTCCGGAACGTCAACGGGCTGCGGGACACCGGCCGTGTCGACTTCGGGCTCAGCGGGATCGAGGCGGAACCGGACGGCGCGGTGTCGCTGCCGCGGGTCGAGGCAGGGGGCACCGGGAAGGTCGCCTGGCGGGCGCGGGCTTCGGGCGAACCCCTGGACCAACCCTTGCGGGCACTGCCGTACGAGATCGCCGTGCGGTACGGGCCGCGGGGCGAGGCACGGGTGCGGTCCGTCCACGAGGGGACGCTGTACGAGGCGGGTCCGGTGGGCGCGGACTGGAAGACGTACACCAACAATGCGGCGGTCTTCGGCGAGCTGGAAGGGCGGTACGCGATCAACGGGGGCGGGGCCGACCTGTGGAAGGGCACGACGGAGTTCGGGGCGCTGTACCGGGAAGGGGCGCTGCGGGACGGGGCCTCGGTGACGGTCCGGGTGGACACCCAGGACGCGACCGGCCCGTGGGCCAGAGCGGGACTCATCGCCCGCAACAAGCTGGGCGAGGCGGGCTCGCAGGGCTTCGTAAACCTCGCCGTGACACCGGCCAACGGGGTCGTGCTCTCGTACGACACCAATGGCGACGGAACGCTGGACACCTACAAGCGCATCACGGGGATCAAGGCACCGGTGCTGCTGCGGCTGAGCAGGGCCGGGGACGTGGTAACGGGGGCGTGCTCGACGGATGACGGGGCCAGTTGGCGGGTGGTGGCAGGCGTCACCGTGGCGGGTGTTGCGGGGGCGCAGGATGCGGGGCTGTTCATGAGCGCGACCAACGGGGGTGACGGGGGGCGCGGGACGGTGGAGTTCAGCGGGTGGGGCGTTGCTTGAGGGGTCACGCCTCGCGGGGTACAGCCCCAACGGCAAGTGACCATCTGAGGATTCGCTCGTTTTGCTGAACGTGTCGTCGCATGTGCAGTCCCCGGACCAGGATGCCCCCGGCATCGTAGATGTCGAGCAGGCCGAAGCCGCCCTCGTCGAGCACTACCCGCGTCTTGTGCGCCTCGCCTACCTGGTGCTGCCGCCCAGCCTCGGCCGCAACCGGCGGGTCCTGACCGCCCATTCGCTCACCCAGCGCGCGCTGCCCCGCAGCCGCACGTCACAGGACGAGGCGGCCGTCCCCGTACAACGCGGGAGGGACGGCCGCCACCAGGGCGATCCGGGGTACGCGTACGTACGCCTCCGCGTCGTGCGCACCGCCCTGGAGGCGGGTCTTCCGCTGCGCTGGACGGCCCTCCCCAAGCGCTCGCAGTTCCCGCCGCTGCTGCCCCAGGTCCGGGGCCTGCGCCTCTTCCCCCGCTCGGGAGGCGCGGACGAACTCGCCCTGGACCAGCGGCTTTCCGCCCTCTCCGGTGCGGCCCGCGCCGCCTACGTACTGCGCGGCCTGGAGCGCCTCGACGACGGCGACGTACGCAAGGTGCTCGACGCGGCGGGCGTCGACGACCCCGGTGGCGCGCTCGCCGAGGCGGACGGTGTCGAGGCGGGGTACGAACTGCTCGCATCGCCCGAGTTCGACCCCTGCTCGCTGCAGGCGCGGCCCACCGATCTGATGCGGCGCAGGCAGCACATGAAGGCCGCGGGTGTGGCGGTGGCCGCCGCGCTGGTGTGCGGGGCACTGCTCGGGCTCCCGGGCGACGGCTGGGCGCCGGACGGAGCCGCGGCTCCCTCGTACGCGAAGAATCCCGCGGGGCAAGCCGCCCTGGATCCGGGGAAGTTGACGTTGAGAGGTGCCGCCACGTGGTAGCGGTACGCAAGTTACGAAGTCTC
>NZ_JBHYIG010000375.1:0-8244 GCF_042740015.1 Streptomyces sp. NPDC059037 | reverse complement strand
GACACACCCTCCACCCCGAACCGCCGCACGGGCGGGTAACCCCCAGCCCGTCCGGCGTTTGAGGACGAACTCGGCGAAGCCGGTGACTACGGTACGCCCGGCTCCGCCCGCCCCGCGGAGTCAGGGTGCCGTACGCCGCCTACGGGACCCCGGCCGCCGCTCACTCGGCCGCGTGACGGGATCACCGGCCTCCAGCGCGGCCGCCCTGCGGCGGGAACCGAACTCGGCCAGCGCCTCGGCCAGCTTGTGGACCGACGGCTCGGGAGCCATCACGTCCACCCGCAGCCCGTGCTCCTCGGCGGTCTTCGCCGTGGCGGGGCCGATACACGCGATGACGGTCACGTTGTGCGGCTTGCCGGCAATGCCGACCAGGTTCCGCACGGTCGAAGAGGAGGTGAAGAGCACGGCGTCGAAGCCGCCGCCCTTGATCGCCTCACGCGTCTCCGCCGGCGGCGGCGACGCCCGCACGGTCCGGTAGGCCGTGACGTCGTCGACCTCCCAGCCGAGGTCGATGAGCCCGGCGACCAGCGTCTCGGTGGCGATGTCGGCACGCGGCAGGAAGACCCGGTCGATCGGGTCGAAGACGGGGTCGTACGGCGGCCAGTCCTCAAGGAGGCCCGCGGCCGACTGCTCACCGCTCGGCACCAGATCGGGCTTCACACCGAAGGCGATCAGCGCGGCAGCGGTCTGCTCGCCCACCGCCGCGACCTTGATCCCGGCGAAGGCACGGGCGTCGAGCCCGTACTCCTCGAACTTCTCGCGTACGGCCTTGACGGCATTCACGCTCGTGAAAGCGATCCACTCATAACGGCCCGTGACGAGCCCCTTGACCGCACGCTCCATCTGCTGCGGCGTACGCGGCGGCTCGACGGCGATCGTCGGCACCTCGTGCGGCACGGCGCCGTACGACGTCAGCTGGTCGGAGAGCGAGGCCGCCTGCTCCTTCGTACGCGGTACGAGCACACGCCACCCGAAGAGCGGCTTCGACTCGAACCACGACAACTGGTCGCGCTGGGCGGCGGCGGAGCGCTCACCGACCACGGCTATGACGGGCTGCCCGCCGTCGGGCGAGGGCAGCACCTTCGCCTGCTTCAGGACCTGCGCGATGGTGCCGAGCGTCGCGGTCCAGGTGCGCTGGCGCGTCGTCGTACCGGCGACGGTCACCGTCATCGGGGTGTCGGGCTTGCGCCCGGCCGCCACCAGCTCACCGGCGGCCGCCGCGACGGAGTCGAGCGCCGTCGAGACCACCACGGTCCCGTCGGACGCGCCGACCTCGCTCCAGCAGCGGTCGGAAGCGGTGCGGGCGTCGACGAAACGCACGTCGGTGCCCTGCGCGTCGCGCAGCGGAACACCCGCGTAGGCGGGCACACCGACCGCCGCGGCGATGCCGGGCACCACCTCGAAGGAGATGCCCGCGGCGGCGCAGGCCAGCATCTCCTCGGCGGCGTACGTGTCGAGGCCGGGGTCGCCGCCGACGGCACGCACGACCCGCCTGCCGCCCCTCGCTGCCTCCATGACAAGATTGGCCGCGGCCCGCAGGGAAGGCGCATCGGTGGTAGCTGACGCGTCGTCAACTGCCTGAGGGTGAGGTGTGTCCACACCTCCCCGGGCATGCGCGCGCACGACGTCGAGCACATCCGGCTCGGCGATCAGGACGTCCGCCCGGGCCAACGCCTCGACAGCGCGCAGAGTGAGCAGTCCCGGATCTCCGGGTCCGGCACCCAGGAAGGTGACGTGCCCGTGTGCGGGAAGGCCGGGAAGGTTCGAGGTGGGGCTCAAAGTACTCGCTCCCCCATCAGACCGGCCGCGCCCTTGGCAAGCATCTCGGCAGCGAGTTCGCGGCCGAGCGCCAAGGCTTGGTCATGCGTCTCGGGCACGGGACCGGTGGTGGACAGCTGCACCAGCGTCGAGCCGTCGGTTGTTCCGACGACGCCGCGCAGGCGCATTTCCTTGACAATCTGCCCGTCGGCCAGAAGGTCGGCCAACGCACCCACAGGTGCGCTGCAGCCGGCCTCCAGGGCGGCGAGCAGGGATCGCTCGGCGGTCACGGCGGCCCGGGTGTACGGGTCGTCGAGCTCGGCGAGCGCGGCGGTCAGCGACGCGTTGGACGCGGCGCATTCGATCGCCAGTGCCCCCTGGCCGGGGGCGGGCAGAACTGTGTCGACCGACAGGAAGTCGGTCACCTCGTCGATCCTGCCGACGCGGTGGAGTCCGGCGGCGGCGAGCACGACGGCGTCGAGCTCCCCCTTGTGCACGAATCCGATGCGGGTGTCGATGTTCCCGCGGATCGGCACGGTCTCGATGGTCATGCCATGGTTGCGCGCATAGGCGTTCAGCTGCGCCATGCGGCGCGGCGAACCGGTGCCGATGCGCGCGCCGTTCGGCAGCTCCGCGAAGGTCAGGCCGTCGCGCGCGATCAGTACGTCGCGGGGGTCCTCGCGCAGCGGCACGGCGGCCAGCACCAGGTCCTCGGGCTTCGCGGTCGGCAGGTCCTTGAGCGAGTGCACGGCGAAGTCGACCTCGCCGGCGAGCAGCGCGTCGCGCAGGGCGGTCACGAAGACGCCGGTGCCGCCGATCTGCGCCAGGTGCTCACGCGACGTGTCGCCGTACGTCGTGATCTCCACGAGCTCCACGGGACGGCCCGTCAACTGGCTCACTGTTTCGGCCACTTGGCCGGACTGGGCCATGGCCAGCTTGCTGCGCCTGGTCCCGAGCCTGAGTGCCCTCTCGGTCATGCCCGGCCTCGATTCGGGTCGTTGTTCTCGTCGTGCTGGTCGTGCCGGTCGATCTGGTCGTTCTGGTTGTTCAGGTTGTCGGCCCTGCTGACGGCGGCGACCGTCTGCGGGTCGAGGTCGAAGAGGGTGCGCAGCGCGTCGGCGTACCCGGCGCCGCCGGGCTCGCCCGCCAGTTGCTTGACCCGCACGGTCGGCGCGTGCAGCAGCTTGTCGACGACGCGGCGGACGGTCTGCGTGATCTCCGCGCGCTCCTTCTCGGCGAGTCCGGGGAGCCGTCCGTCGAGCCGGGCGATCTCGCCGGCGACGACGTCGGCGGCCATGGTGCGCAGGGCGACCACGGTCGGCGTGATGTGCGCGGCCCGCTGCGCGGCGCCGAAGGCCGCGACCTCGTCGGAGACGATCGCGCGGACCTGCTCCACGTCGTCGGCCATCGGGGCGTCGGCGGACGCCTCGGCGAGCGACTCGATGTCGACGAGGCGTACGCCGTCGATGCGGTGCACGGCGCCGTCGATGTCGCGGGGCATGGCCAGGTCGAGCAGGGCGAGCAGGACGTGCCCGGTCTCGACCATGGAGGGGCCGCGGCGCTCGGGCACCCGCCCGGTGGCGGTCACGGCCGCGGCGAGCGCGGTGATGGTGCCGGCCTCGGCGCGCAGGTCGACGGCCTCATCGTCACGGCGCTCGGCGGGCGCGTTGTCGACCCAGGCGGCGTGCTGCTCCAGGGTCGCGGCGTCCATCCCCGCGACGGCGTCCTCGCCCATGACGGAGAACCCGACGCCGCGGTTGACGGCCGCACCGTCGAGCGAGCCACCGGTCGCTTCCGCGCCGGCCCCCGACGGCGCACCCGCGCCGGAGAGGCCGAGCGGACAGGCGTCGTCGGCACCGTGGGGCGCGGAGGCGCCGGCCGCGGGCGTACGCGGCGCCGCCACGACGGCGGGCGAGCCGGTGCGGTCCGTGACGGCGGCCGCGACGGCCTCGGCGGTCAGGACGAGACCCGTGGCCCCGGTGCAGGAAACCGCCACGTCGGCACGTGTCAGTTCGGCCGCCACCTGGTCCATCGCGACGGCGCGGGCGCTGGTGCCGTGGCCGCCGTCCGTCAGGCTGCGTCCATATTGCTCTCCGAGCAGGGCGGCGAGCCGCTCGGCGCGCTCCAGGGTGCGGTTGGCGACGACGATCTCGTCGACCCCGGCCCGCGCGAGCGTCGCCGCGGCCAGGGAGGACATGGATCCGGCGCCGATGACCAGGGCGCGCTTGCCCTTGGCCCACGCCTCGACCGGCTCGCGCCCGGCGAGCTGCTCGAGGCCGAAGGTCACGAGCGACTGCCCGGCCCGGTCGATCCCGGTCTCCGAGTGCGCGCGCTTGCCGACCCGCAGGGCCTGCTGGAACAGGTCGTTGAGCAGGCGCCCCGCGGTGTGCAGCTCCTGCGCACGCGCCAGGGTGTCCTTGATCTGCCCGAGGATCTGCCCCTCGCCGACGACCATCGAGTCCAGGCCGCAGGCCACCGAGAACAGGTGGTGGACGGCTCGGTCCTCGTAGTGGACGTACAGATAAGGGGTGAGCTCCTCAAGCCCCACGCCGCTGTGCTGGGCGAGCAGCGTGGACAGCTCGGCGACGCCCGCGTGGAACTTGTCCACGTCGGCGTACAGCTCGATGCGGTTGCAGGTGGCGAGCACGGCCGCCTCCGCGGCGGGCTCGGCGGCGAGCGTGTCCTGCAGGAGCTTGGCCTGCGCATCGGGAGCGAGCGCGGCCCGCTCCAGCACGCTCACCGGAGCACTGCGATGACTCAGCCCTACGACAAGGAGACTCATGCCGGCATCACGGCGGGGACGTCCCCGTCGGGTCCCTTCCGCTGCTGCTTGGCGTCGGCGGGCGCCGCGGCACCTTCCGCGGTCGCTTCCTCACCGGCCTTGCGCTGCTCGTGGAAGGCGAGGATCTGCAGCTCGATGGAGAGGTCCACCTTGCGTACGTCGACACCGTCCGGCACGGACAGAACGGTGGGCGCGAAGTTCAGGATCGAGGTCACACCGGCGGCGACGAGCCGCTCGCAGACCTGCTGGGCGGCGCCCGCCGGGGTCGAGATGACGCCGATGGAGACGCCGTTGTCCTTGATGATCTTCTCGAGCTCGTCGGTGTGCTGCACCGGCATGCCCGCGACGGGCGTGCCCGCCATGGCCGGATCGGCGTCGATGAGCGCGGCCACACGGAAGCCACGCGAGGCGAACCCGCCGTAATTGGCAAGCGCCGCGCCGAGGTTACCGATACCGACGATCACTACCGGCCAGTCCTGGGTCAGACCGAGCTCGCGGGAGATCTGGTAGACGAGGTACTCGACGTCGTAGCCCACACCACGCGTCCCATAGGAACCGAGGTACGAGAAGTCCTTGCGCAGCTTCGCGGAATTGACCCCCGCGGCGGCCGCGAGCTCCTCGGAGGAGACCGTGGGCACCGAGCGCTCCGACAGTGCGGTGAGGGCTCGGAGGTACAGCGGAAGCCTGGCGACGGTGGCCTCGGGAATCCCTCGGCTGCGGGTCGCCGGTCGGTGAGTTCGGCCAGTTGCCACGGTGCTCCTGCGGGTAGAGCGGGGCTGCAGGCGGTCACACGTCCCCAGACCGCCCCGTCGAATGCAGGCTATGTCTTTGTGAACGCGTGCACAAAGATGGTGTCCGATTTGCCCGGCCAACGTGACCGGGGTCACGCGCCCCCGGCACGCGATCCTGGAACCGGCGCACAGACGGCGGCGTTGCTCACTTGATGGGGGCAAAACCGCACACTCTCCTCACGATCATCGCCCCCGAGACCAAAACCGCCCACGATCCTAAGGGACCTTTCGGGCCACTTGGACTCCTCAGTCAGTCTCGATCGGTCTCGATTCGGACTACGGGGCGAGCGTGCGTCGAAGCCGATCTTCGTTCACCCGCCAGAAGGTGTGCTGTTCACCGTCGACCAGAACCACCGGAATCTGTTCCCAGTAAGCCCGGTTGAGCTCCTCGTCCTGCGTGATGTCCTTCTTCTCCCAGGCGACTCCCAGCTCGCCGCAGACCTTCTCGATCACCAGCTGTGCGTCATCGCACAGATGGCAGCCGGGCTTGCCGATCAAGGTGACCGTCCGGTCCTGCGGACGCTTCTTCTCCGTACGGCGAAAAATCGGGCTCATGACACCATTCTCGCCCCGCCGACGCGCCGCGCGGCCCGTCCGTTTAACGGTGCCGCCGCGAAGAGTTCACAGGGTCGAATCCTGCCGACTCCGGAACCACCGAACGAACTAGCTATGCTCACGGCATGGCCGCTCTCGGATGGCTCACCCCCCGTAGGCGCTCCGCCACGGCGCGGAGCGTGTTGGCAGGCGAGGCCTCGGCTGAGGCAGCGCGCAAGTCCTCCCAGGAGCTGGAGGAACTGGCGGAGGCCGCGCCCGACGAACAGGACCAGGAGCCGGAGTTCCCCGTCGTCGGCGACGACAAGGCCGCCGCCTTCTTCGACCTCGACAACACCGTGATGCAGGGCGCCGCGATCTTCCACTTCGGCCGCGGCCTCTACAAGCGGAAGTTCTTCGAGCGCCAGGAACTGGCCCGATTCGCCTGGCAGCAGGCGTGGTTCAGGCTCGCCGGCGTCGAGGACCCCGAGCACATGCAGGACGCCCGCGACAGCGCGCTCTCCATCGTCAAGGGCCACCGCGTCGCCGAGCTGATGTCCATCGGCGAGGAGATCTACGACGAGTACATGGCCGAGCGCATCTGGCCCGGTACGCGCGCCCTCGCCCAGGCCCATCTCGACGCGGGCCAGAAGGTCTGGCTGGTCACGGCCGCCCCGGTGGAGATCGCCACGGTCATCGCCCACCGCCTCGGCCTGACCGGCGCGCTCGGCACGGTCGCCGAGTCCGTGGACGGCATCTACACGGGCAAGCTCGTCGGCGAGCCCCTGCACGGCCCCGCCAAGGCCGAGGCGGTGCGCGCGCTCGCCTCAGCGGAGGGCCTGGACCTGGCCCGCTGCGCCGCGTACAGCGATTCGCACAACGACATCCCGATGCTCTCGCTCGTCGGGCATCCGTACGCGATCAATCCCGACGCCAAGCTGCGCAAGCACGCCCGCGAGCGGGACTGGCGCCTGCGGGACTACCGCACCGGCCGCAAGGCCGCCAAGGTCGGCATCCCGGCCGCCGCGGGCGTCGGCGCGATCGCGGGCGGCACGGCCGCGGCCATCGCCCTGCACCGCCGCCGCCACTGAACATTCTCTCGGTCCTACCCCGACCGGGCTCCCGCCAGTCCCGTTGGTGGCACTCGGCCACAACACGCCCCGCGCTTAGACGGAATGTGAACCAACCCGATCAACAACCGCTCACTGTCTGCTACTTAAACGGGCACGGATCGGTAACACAAGCGACGTAATCGGTGATTTAAGCAACTGGGTGTAGCGCCGCCTGTACGAAGCGTTATTCTCCTCAGACGCATAACGGACCCCACACGTCGCTACGACGGGTGAACGGTCCCGTACTGCACGTGATGGAAGCTCTGCCTCTGGGAGTCCCGTGTACCCACACGTCGGGGTTGACGCCTCGGGCCTGGCTACGCTGCGCGCAACGGTCGCCGACCGCTTGCGCGGCTTCGTCCCCACCGCGTACGCCGGCCCCGCCGTCCCCGCATTTGCCGTCCCCACACCCGCCGGGCCGCTCTACGCCCTGGCGGACAGCGGCGCGGCGGTCAGCAGACGGACTCGTTCCGCCTCTGCCGCCACCTCAACCCCCACCCACCGCCGTCCCGCCGCGGACAGCGACAGCGCACGCATGATGGATCTCGTCGAGCGCGCCCAGGCCGGCGAGTCCGACGCCTTCGGCCGTCTCTACGACCAGTACAGCGACACGGTCTACCGCTACATCTACTACCGCGTCGGCGGCAAGGCGACCGCCGAAGACCTCACCAGCGAGACCTTTCTGCGCGCCCTGCGCCGCATCAGCACGTTCACCTGGCAGGGCCGCGACTTCGGCGCCTGGCTGGTCACGATCGCCCGCAACCTGGTCGCCGACCACTTCAAGTCGAGCCGCTTCCGCCTCGAAGTGACCACCGGCGAAATGCTCGACGCCAACGAGGTCGAGCGCAGCCCCGAGGACTCCGTCCTGGAGTCCCTCTCGAACGCCGCACTGCTCGACGCCGTGCGCCGCCTCAACCCCCAGCAGCAGGAGTGCGTGACGCTGCGCTTCCTGCAGGGCCTCTCGGTCGCCGAGACCGCGCGGGTGATGGGCAAGAACGAGGGCGCGATCAAGACCCTCCAGTACCGCGCCGTCCGCACCCTGGCCCGGCTCCTGCCGGACGACGCACGCTGACGCCACGGACCGCCGACGGCCGTCCATAGCCGTGGGTGACGCTCAACTCACCTTCCGTGGGGGGGCCGCGGGGGCCCCCCCCCGGCGGGGGCGGCCGGGGGCGGGGGGGCCCGGGTTCGCCCGGCTGCGGGGAGAGCCGGGGACCGCGGCCGCCTGGGCGCGGGCGGGCCTGCGGACCTGTCTCTTATACACAAATCC
>NZ_JBHYIG010000374.1:0-8245 GCF_042740015.1 Streptomyces sp. NPDC059037 | reverse complement strand
CCTCCACCCAGACCTGGGTGGAGGCTCCGCTCACAGTGCGCGGGGCTTCGGCGGTTGTTCGCCGAGTCCGCGCCTACTTCCTAGATGTCGAAGTACAGCAGGGAGCAACCTCTGACCAGCATGGATGCGACCCACCGAGGCGGACCGGTGCACAACGGGTGCACATAGGCGCGGCAATAGTTGGATCTCGCGATGCTAACGATCGCCGTGTACCTGCGGATGGGCGGTCGGTTAACTCCGTCGTGCACCCCCTGACGTCCGCCGAGGGCCGGAGTTCATCGAAAGCAGGGTGCTGTCAGTGGCTGTGCGTAATCTGATGTTACGGATCGGCTTCGACGCAGGGGGCGTTGCGTGGCGTTGGATGGTGGGCGGGTTGCTGCTCGGGGGTTCCAGTACCAGTACCTGCGCACAGTAGAGGCGCTGCTGGCCAGCATGAGAGACACAGAGGTCACCGCCTGCCGTATTGAAGGCCCCGGGGACACGGTCTCGTTGCAGCGTGTGGATGCGGTCGACTTTGACCTGGTCGATGCTGCCGGTCGTTCGCTGATGGCGGTGCAGGTCAAGAGTGCTGGCTCAGCGCGGGTGGTCCGGGCACGGGAGGCCGTCTCGGTGCTGGTGCATCTGGTCACCGGGTTCGAAGCCCGGGAGTACCGATTGATCACGTCAGCTGTTCCGGACGAAGGCTGCCTGCGGCTCGCCGAGTTGCTTCGGCGCCACGGTGATGACGTCGCAGTGCTGCATGAGGAAATCAAGAAGTTGCTGACACGGGCACCGGCAGCGTGGGGTCTGTGCGAGGCGCTCTCGGCACAGCAATGGCAGCGTCTGGGGCAAGCCAGGATCGAGTTCGACGGGCGAGGTGAAGCGCAGCTGCGTGAGGATCTCAGCAGCGCGTTGCGCCGGCAGCGGGAGCAGGCGGGCTGTGGGCTCTCGCACCGGTCCGGTGGCCTGGTGTTGGGGTATCTGGTGGCGGAGGTCATGCGTCGGGCGGTGGACCCTGCCCTGGCCTGCTGGGATGTAGAGGACTTCCGGCGGTGCGTGCTGGTGGGCGATGGGGAGTTGCTCGCGGCCGTGGGGCGACAGGATTTTGGCCTCATCTACGGGCAGATGCCGGTGGTGCCTGATGTAGAGCGGTCGGATCTGGTGGACCGTATCCGTGACGTCCTCGGCGCGCCCGACACCGGCGATGAGAATGCGGCGATTTGCGTCATCACGGGCCTATCGGGGCTGGGCAAGTCCAGCCTGGCAGCGGCGCATATCGCTGATCAGGCATTCCGCTACGACGCGATCTACTGGGTGGACGCGGAGACCGAGGAATCGTTAATCGCGTCGTTTGCCCGCGTCCTGGCGCACTTGACCGGCTCCGGTGAACCGGCCGAGGTGACGGATCCGCAGTTGTTGCGGGAGCGTGTGCACGCCCAGTTGCAGTCTCTGCCAGGCCCGTGGCTAATGGTGTTCGACGACGCCAACTCGCGCACTGCTGCGCCGTGGCTGCCGCGCCGTGGACGAGGCCGGGTCATCGCAACGTCTCTGGGCGGGAACTGGCGCAGTGTGCAGGGACGTATTGAACTGAGCCCGATGAGCAGCGGTGAAGCGATGCAACTGCTGCGGCTGCGGTTGGGATTGAACGAGCAGGAAGCTACGGAATACGAGGCGCCATTGTTACAGCTGGCGCAGACGCTGGAGCACTGGCCGTTGGCGATTGAAGTCGCTTGTGGCTATCTGGTCAGCTGCGATATCGGTGTGGGCCGACTCGCCGCCTACGCGGATACGTTGCTCATGCGCGCTGCGGACGATGAGGATTCGGTGCCGACTGGCTATCCCCGAACCCTGGCGGCCGCTGTCGCATTGAGCGTTGAGCGCCTGGTAAGTGGGGCACGGGCCAGGAACCTTCTACGGGAGACGCTGAACACCTTGGCTGCCTTGTGCTGGCTTGGCCCGCGCCGGGTACCGGTTCATCTAGCCCTGGCGGGAACGTTCATTGCACCAGAGGAGCTGCCGCCAGCACCGGGATGGGCGGTTTTCGACGAGGCTCATACCCCAGTCAGGGAAGTGGTCCGCGAGCTGCTCAACGTCTCCCTCGTGCGGTACGACGAGCCGCTGCCGGTACGCGTGGAAGCGTTCCCCGGCAGCGAGGACACCTTGTCGATGAACGCGGTGCTGCAGGTGATCTTGGCGCAGCGTCTGCGGCTGTCCGAAACCGCCTCTGACGGGTTGCCGCTAGTGGCAAGTCACACCGACCGCTGGCTTCGCGGGGCCATGCAAACCGGACAAGCGGAACGGGCCTGGGAATTAGCCCAGCACGCGGCAGTGCTGGTCCGGCACATTGAGGCAGCTGAGGTAGCGGATTTGTATACGTCGCTACTCATGGGCAACCTCGCCGCCTTCCATCACGCCCACGGTCAATACGATTCTGCGCAGAGGCTGCTGGAGCTGGAGCTGGAGTGGCTTCGTCGGGCTGGTGACCCGGATAAGAGCTTGGCGGCCCAGGCGCACACTGTTCTGGCGCGCATCGCTCAGCTACGTCAGCACACCGATACCGCTGAAAAGCTCACTGCCCATCTGCGCCCTGTACTTGCCTACCTTCAGCAGCTTTCTGACCCTTTGGGCCCAGCAGTCGCCGACCTCGCCACCGAGGCGTTGCTGATGCTGCAGACCCAGATACGCATTGCCTCGGACGACGGTCTTGCCAAGGTGCTGAAGGGCTTCCGCGCAGTGGCTCGTAGGTTGCCGCCCACCGAGGCGTCGCAGGCGGTCAAAGATCTCACCAACATCCAAGACCTGCTGAGCAGTGGTGCTGCTGACCGCGCCGATCAGGCCATCACTGCCGCGCTGGCTCAGAGCCCCAACCCCTGGGCAGCTACCACGGCGGACTTGAAGCGTCTGCTCGTTGAGGCTTTTGTTATGCAGGACAGGTGGGAGGAAGCGAATGCTGCGCTCGCTGATTTCCTGCCTTACGCAGGTTCTCGGACCTTGTATGGGTTCGCCGTCCACCATCTCGTGCATAACGTTGGTTGCCAGTGTGCCTGGAAATGGGTAGTGACGGGTGAGCAGCAGGCGGTCGAATTGCTTGGGCGCCTCTGGGAAGAGACCGGCATCCGTGAAAATCCGGCACTCCAGACAGCTACCGATCATGCACGGTTCCTACTGCTTCAGGTGGTGCACGACGGCTGGCGGGCCATGAAAGGAGATTTACAGGGCAGAGGGTTCGTGGAGCTGATGGGCCAGCTCCACGACAAGACCTTCACGGATCCACATGACCCCAGCAGCGTGTGGGAGCGCATTTACGGCGGCCTGATGTCACGGATTTCAGCAGTCCTCGGAGACACGATAGAGCGCAAGTATCAGGAAGAAATGGAAACTATCATGGCTGCCGATGGCGGTCTCCTCTTGGAGGAGCCCATGCTGGCAGCTACGTACGCAGCAGCTACTTGCCATGCGGTGCTGGCCTTGTCAACCGACCCTGTCTACGGAGTCCTCGACGGGACCTCGAACATTGATGTGTTGTTGCCAGAAGCGCATCAGTGGCTTCCGACGACAAGACCACTGGTGATTTTGCAGCCGAACGCAATGCTTGCCGTCACGTCACCCGAGACTGGCAAGTCGGTTGAGTTGCAGATTCAGCGGGCCTGCACCAAGGGGATGCGACGCCTAATCGGGCCGGTACCCACGGTGCCCTCGGCCGAGCAGTTGATCCTCACCTTGAACAGTCAAGGTGTGATACTTAGGCACGCGGACGGTACGGTCCTAGCTCGCGCATTCGTGCAGGCGTCGGAACCTTGGCGCAATGCAGCACGCGCTGGCCGCGCCGCGATGGTCTATTTCGGCTACGGATTCGAAATCCATGATCGCACCGAGCACCAGCGCATTATGGCTTCGCCTGCCGAAGCAGCCCAACTACTCGACGCAGTAAGGGAACAGGGCTTGCTCGCCGGAGCGCTTGTGTCTGTGCGCGTGAAACCGTTCCCTCGCAAACCGGACACGCAGCAACGGGGCCCAGAAGCTGCACGTAATCAGCCCCGAAGGAGGTCTCGAAGCGGGCGGAAAAAGGGGCGCCGGTGACGCGAGCCCTGTCACGGTCCGTCGGTGGGC
This sequence comes from Streptomyces sp. NPDC059037, assembly GCF_042740015.1. Lineage (NCBI taxonomy): Bacteria > Bacillati > Actinomycetota > Actinomycetes > Kitasatosporales > Streptomycetaceae > Streptomyces > Streptomyces sp. NPDC059037. The sequence continues at coordinate 4,156 of NZ_JBHYIG010000374.1, read as the reverse complement.
GCCCTCGGGGGATTGGAGGGTTTCACCTGCCATCATGCGATGAGCCGGTACCGCTGACCGATCGCCTTTCGGGCCTTCTCGACCGCGCCCTTGACGCGGTGCACGTACCGACGGAGCGTGAAGGCCGGGTCCTCGTGACCGAGAAGGTCGGCGAGCGTATATACATCGACGCCTTCGTTGATCGCCTCGGAGGCGAAGAGGTGCCGCAGTGCGTGCATCATCTTGTCGCGGCACTCCTCCCACTTGCGGCCCTTGCCAACAGGCTTGTCGTTGAGGGCCTTTATCGCGCCGATCGCCTCCAGGGCGCCCTTCCAGAGGTAGTTGAAGTAGTTCTTGTTAAACGGCTTGCGCTCGCGCGTCGTGAACACCAGGCGCACGGTCACCGGCTCGCCGTCCTTGGTCATCCACGGCAAGGTGACCTCGACCGGCGGGTGCTTGCGCATGTGCTCGGTGAGCAGCACGGCCAGCGCATCGCCGACCGGTACGAAGCGGTCCTTGGGGTCGTCCTCCGTGCCGCCCTTTGGCGGGGCGAAGACCAGGGTGCCGCGGTCGTGGGTGATCTGGCGGCGGATGTGGACGACTTTGTCCTTCTGCAGCCAGTTGACGTCCTCGGGGCTGAAGCCGAAGATCTCGCCTTGCCGCATGCCGAGCCCTCGGCCGCAGTCAACTGTGGCCTGATACCGGTCGGGTAGGTGCTCGCGCACCGAGTCGGTCTGTTCCCAGGACAGAGGCACGTCCTTCGCTGCCTTCTTTGACCGCCTCGGTTTCACGCGCTTCACCGAACCCGTCTCGCAAGGGTTCTTGGCGATCAGGTCGTCGTCCACGGCCATGGCCAATATCGACGACAGGTGCGTGAAGACCAGCCCGACCGTCGTCTCGTCCAGCACCTGCAGCCGTCGCTTGATCCAGGTCTGCACGGTGGACGCCTTGATCTGACGCAGCTTGAGTGAGCCCAGCGGCCCGATGATGTGGTTGCGGACGCGGGATTCGTACTGGGCGTAGGTCCGAGGGTTGTCGAAGGTCTGGTTTTCCAGCCACTGCTCGGCCACCGCCTTGAGCTGGGCCTCGCCCTTCCTCGGGTCGATGTACGTGCCGTCGTCGACGCTGCCTTGCATCTTGGTGAGGTGCTGCCGGGCGTCCTCGTGCCGGTCGAAGCTCTCGCTCTGCTGTTGCCCCTCGGGGTCGCGCCACCGGGCCAACCACCGCTTGCCGCGACCGTGTTCGCCCGAGGGGACCTTGTTGTGGGCTGTGCACTTCTCCTCGTCCGCCTGTGGCCGCTTCTTGTGCCAGCGGTCGTACGGCTCAGCCACGCGGCCCCGCAATGGAGTGGGGGAGCAGGGCGCTCGGGACGACGCCGAGGGCGGTGGCGATGGTGACGAGGTCGTCGACATCGCAGCGGCGGCGGGCGCGTTCGGTGCGGCTGAGGGCGATGTTGGACAGGGGGCGGCCGAGGGCTGTGCAGTACTCGGCGAGGCGGTGCTGGGAAAGTCCGCGCAGCAGGCGCAGGCGCTCGATATTGCGCGCGGTTTGAACTCCGGCGGGGTCTATTTCTACGGGTCGGGTTGCCATGACAGATAGCTGTAACTCGAAATCGACGGCCATGGCAAGGGTTTACTCAAGAGGTCCAGAAAACTTGCTGACGCTGGCTATTGAAGATGCCGCGAGGGTAGTTCAGTGAAGCCGACACCCCGTCGTGCGGTGCCGCACCGCTGCGCCTGGGAGTCTCCGATGCGCGCCCCCAGTGGGGTTTGACCTGGCACCTTGGCCCCGGACAGCGTGCCGTAGGGCGAAATTCCCGCGGAATTATTCTCTGACGGAGCGTTATGCCGCCCACCGGGGATCGTCGTTTACGGTATGGGTTCCAATCGGCGATGTGCCGCCGTTTGGTGCGGCCGCGGAGTTTCCGCAAAATGCCGCTGGATGCGCCGCGAAGTCCGTGGCCATCATGTCCCCGCCCGTATCCCGTGAAGGAGTCCCCATGCCCCGAATTCCGCGTAGCGCCACTGCGTCCGACGGCGCTGGCCGCGATCCGCTGGCCACGCCGGAGGAGGTCGCCGCCTACCTCGGCGTACCGGTGAAGACCCTCTACCAGTGGCGGCACCGCCGCACCGGCCCGAACACCCTCAAGGTCGGCCGCCACCTGCGCTATCGCTGGCAGGAGGTGGACGCGTGGCTGGACGCGCAGACGTCGTACGACCTCACGGCCTGACCCCGCACCTGACACGGGCAGCAGAACGGCCCTCGGCGAGCCACCGCCAAAGGCCGGAGATTCCCCAACTGATCGCCCACACCTGACCGAACGAGCCGGTGAAGGGGGCCGGGCCTTGCCCGCCTGGCCCCTCACCAGAGAGGAACGTCTATGGAGGACTTTACGTCCTCGCGTACTTCGAACACATCCCCCGCCCCTTCCGCTGCCTCGGCGGCCGAACCCAAGGTCGTCTGGCCGCCGGTGGCCGTGCCCGGCCAAGGGTTTGGTCCGGCGGACCACGACGACGGCCGGTCCGCCGGACCACACGCGCCGGATGACTCTGGTCCGCAGTCTGGTCCGCGCCGTGCAGCGGTCGCGGACCGGTCCGCCGAAGCCACGCCGACCACGATCCCGTCGCCGGACCGGATATCCGCGCCTGTGGCAGAGGCGCAGGTCAGCGGCGCGCGGACCGGGCCGGGCGCTGCGGACCAGGTTGGTCCGCACGCTGTGACGCGGTCCGCTCCCGCTGGTCCGGTGGTCCGCGACGGTGCGGACCAAGCGCCGGATGCCGGTCCGCACGCCCGGGAGCGGACCGGCGCCCCCGCCGCCGAGCGGACCAACGTCCCGTCACCGGACCACGCTGGCGGACCGGACCAAGGCCCGCGGACCGGTCCGGGGCAGTCATCCGGACCGACCGACGGCGCGGAGCCGACGTCCGGTGACGGGGCTGCGCTGCTGGATGAGTTGCGGTCAGCGGTCGGCAAGTACGTGGTGCTGCCGAGTGAGGAGGCGCTGACCGCGGTCACCCTGTGGTTGGCGGCCACGCACATCCAGACCGCTCTGCAGCACGCGCCGCGTCTGGCGATCGTGAGCCCGACCAAGGGCTGCGGCAAGTCCCGCGTCCTGGATGTGCTCCACGAGACCGTGCACCAGCCGATGATGACCGTGAACATCTCCACGGCGGTCATCTACCGCGTCATCGGCAAGAACCCGCCCAGCCTGCTGGTGGACGAGGCCGACACCATCTTCGGCCCCAAGGCGGGCGACAAGGAGGACCTGCGCGGCCTGCTCAACGCCGGGCACCAGCGCAACCGGCCCGCCTGGCGCATCTCCGGCCCCGAGCACAAACCGACCCCGTACCCGACCTTCGCCATGGCCGCACTCGCAGGGATCGGCGACCTCCCGGACACGATCATGGACCGGGCGGTCGTGCTGCGGATGCAGAAGCGCAAGACGGGCGAGAAGGTCGCCTCGTTCCGGCTGCGGGATTCAGTGCCGGAACTCAACGTGCTGCGCGACAAGCTGGCCGCCTGGCTGGGCCCGCTGCGGAGCGAGGCTGCCCGCATGATTCCGGACATGCCGGTGGAGGACCGGGCAGCGGACACCTGGGAGCCGCTGGTCGTCATCGCCGACCTGGCCGGCGGCCACTGGCCCGCCCGCGCCCGCGCCGCGTGCGTGGCCATGACCCGGCACGAGACGGTCCAGGACGAGCAGAGCAGCCTGAAGACGCGGCTGCTGCGCGACATCCACCGCATCTTCACGCAGGCGGACAACCCCGAAGCCCTGGCCACCCAGGATCTGGTCGCCGCCCTGATTCAAGACGCCGATGCCCCGTGGGCGGAGTACGGCACCAAAGGGCTGAACGCCTACCACCTGGGCAACCTGCTGCGGGACTTCGGCATCGGCTCGGCCAACTACCGGTTCGAGAAGGGCAGGCAGGCCAAGGCGTACATGCGCAACCGGTTCCTGGATGCCTGGGCGCGTAACTGCCCCGACCTCGTCGAGGCGGCACCCGAGCCCACACCCGGCATCGCGCCTGCCCGCCCGGCCCAGGGCAAGCCGCCCGCCGCCCCGGCGGGATCGCTTCCCATCGGCCTGCCCGGCGGCCTCGCCGGGCCCAAGCGCACTCTCTGATCCCACCAGGGGCGTAGTCCGTAGCACTGCGTCGCGTCCGTCCCCGCGCAGGTC
>NZ_JBHYIG010000373.1:0-8304 GCF_042740015.1 Streptomyces sp. NPDC059037 | reverse complement strand
CGGTTCCCGAGACGGGCGGCTCGCCCTCGCGCCCGACGGCACCCTCCGAGCGCGGGAAGAACTCGTACCAAGAACCGAACAGCGCCCGCTCCCGCTCCACCAGCAGTGGCAGCGGCTCCGACTCCGTGACGAGCTCACGGAGCGGATACCGGGCGAGGACCGCGTCGACCTCCGGGGTCAGTGCGGCGGCGAGCCGGGCCGCGACGGGGCGTTCGGTGTCGCGCAGGGCCTCGGCGGCGGTGCGCAGGGTGGCGCGGCGGCCCTTGCTCACCGGGGCTCCGGCGGCGGCGCGTTCGTGGAGGCGTGCGCCTTCCTCCAGGACGAGTTCGGTGTCGATGCCCGCCGGTATCTTGATCTGCGCGTGGTGCCGCCACTGCGTGACGGGGTCGCCCCACGCCTCGACGCGGTACGTCCAGTTCCCCGGCGCGTCCGGCGTGACGTCCGCGCCCCACCGGTCGGTGCCGGGGGCCAGCTCGCGCATCGGCGTCCAGGGGCCCGCGCGCCCCTCGGGGTCGAGCAGCACGGCATTGGCGGCGACCGCCTCGTGCCCTTCGCGGAATACGGTGGCGGTGACCTGGAAGGTCTCACCGACCACGGCCTTGGCGGGCCTGCGCCCGCCGTGCACCTGCGGCGTGATGTCGAGCACGGGTATGCGGCCGGGCGGCGCGTCCTGCTGTGGGGCCGGGTCCTGCTGTGCCGCCGGGTCCTCCCGGCTCTTGGGCACCTTCTTGGGGGCCTTCGCCGAAGCCTTCGCCGGCGGGCGCGTTGAGGGCATGACCACTCCTGTCCGCGTTACGTGAGTGGGGCGGATACGGGGGTGTGGAGGGTTCTGCTGTGTGCGTACCGGGGGAGCCTTCCCACGGATTTCGGGTGGGCAATCCGGCGCTTTGTTAACTACTAGTGCGTAAGGCCTCATACAAGACCGGCGGCACAGGGAGTCTGTACGGGCACATGCCGGGCGCACATAAGACCGGCCCCGCCGATCGAGGCGGGGCCGGTCCGGGGATGTGCCGGGTCCTACGGGTTGTTGACCTGCAGGAGCTTGTTCGGGGAGCCGAGGCCCCTGCCGGTGACCTTGCCCGGTGCCGCGCGGTCGGTGAGCGCCTTGCTCACCTCGGCCGGTGTGGCCGCCGCGTGGTCGGCGAGGTACAGCGCCGCCGCGCCCGCCACGTGCGGCGCGGCCATCGACGTACCGGAGATGGTGTTCGTGGCGCCGTCGCCCGTGTTCCACGCCGACGTGATGCCCACGCCCGGAGCGAACAGGTCAAGGCTTGCACCCCAGTTGGAGAAGCTTGCCCTGGCGTCCTTGACGTCGGTCGCGCCGACGGTGACCGCTTCCTTCACGCGGGCCGGCGAGGACAGGAACGCGGGGAGCCCGTCGTTCCCCGCCGCGACCGTGTAAGTGACGCCGGACGCGATGGAGTTGCGCACGGCGGCGTCCAACTGGACGTTGGCCGAGCCGCCGAGGCTCAGGTTCGCGACGGCCGGCTTCTTCGCGTGCTTGGTGACCCAGTCGATGCCGGCGATGACCTGTGCGGTCGTCCCCGAGCCCGCGTTGTCGAGGACGCGCACGCCCACGACGTTCGCCTTCTTGGCCACGCCGTACTTCCCGCCCGCGACGGTCGCGGCGACATGCGTGCCGTGGCCGTTGCCGTCCTGCGCGGTGGCGTCGTTGTCGATGAAGTCCCAGCCGCTGCTCGCACGCCCGCCGAAGTCCGTGTGCGTGCTGCGGATTCCGGTGTCGATGACGTACGCCGTCACGCCCTGACCCGCGGATTCGGGCCAGGTGTAGGACTTGTCGAGCGGAAGGTCGTTCTGGTCGATCCGGTCCAGGCCCCAGGACGGCGGATTCTTCTGGGTGTGGTCCAGGGACACCGTGCTGTCCTGGACGACGGAGGCGACGTCCGCGTCTCCCGCGAGCCGCTTGGCCTCCTTCGAACCCGCCTTCACCGCATAGCCGTTGAGCGCCGTGCTGTAGGTGTGGCTTATTTTCGCGCCGTATTTCTCCGCTATGCCCTTGCCCGCCTCTGACGGGGCCTTTGTGCCTCCCTTGAGTGTGACGATGTAACTGCCGCTGATGGAACCGGGCTCCCCGGCGCCGAGTATCTGCCCCAGCGGGGCCTCGGCCGGAGCTGCGTGCGCGGGCAGCGTGATGGCCGAAAGCACCGCCGCCGTGGTGGCGGCGGTGACGGCTCCCGCCCACCGCAGACGCTTCGTACGCGACAAAGTCATACGCTGGCTTCCCTCCCCAACTTGACGTGCGGCCCGAGGAGTTGGACCGGTGGCTTGCCGGGTCCCCCGTATCCTCCGCGGGCGCCACTTGGCAGCCTCTCGTGAGCTGTGAGGCCCTACAAGACCACACGGCGTGGGGGAATCGGCCATACCTCCCGTGGGGGTGGTGTGAGGGTTGCGGCGATTTTCGGACGAGTGCGGGTACGGCCCGCCCGAGCGGAACGCTGCGGTGCGTGTTGTCGCAGGTCGACGTCCGATGTCCGCCAGCGGTGTGTCTGCCGGGGAGGCCACGCTGGCGGCATGAACACCCAGCCGACAGCGTCCGAAACCGACCCGGTGGCCGTCCTCACCGCCATGTACGAGGCAGAGTCCCGCTACCTGGCCGCCGGCGGCCCCGGCGAGGCCTCCTTCGAGCCGCTCGCCCCGTACTTCGCACACGACGTCGTCCTGCACCAGGCGGACGCCCTCCCTTACGGCGGCACCTGGCGCGGCCACGAAGGGATGGTGCGGTTCTTCCTCGCCATGGCCGAGGCGTGGGAGTCCTTCGAGATCGGCGAGCAGGAGTTCTTCGCCACGGGCGACACGGTCTTCGTCCGCAGCGAGGTCCAGGCGCGGGCACGCGCCACGGGACGTGAACTCGCCTTCCCCGTACTGCAGTCGATCGCGGTGCGGGACGGGCGGATCGCCGAGGTGTGGCCGTTCTACTGGGACACGGCGGCGATCGCGGCGGTGTGCGAGTAGCGGTCACTCCTTTCCCGCGGGCCCATGCTCCCCGCTGAACGCCTGCACGCCGGTGCCCGCCACGGTGAAGATCGTGTCTTGAGCCACGGGTGCCTGATGCGTCATCGCCATTGTTTCTCCTCCGGTCTTGTCGGGCCTCCCCGCGTGCGCGCGGATGAAGGTGAAGTTCCCCGGTGAAGTTGGCCGTGGAGAGTTCGGCGGGACAACGCCCGCAATTCGGTCGCGCTTTCCGTCGGAACGTGGCCGGAGGCGGGTGTCGAATTCCTGGCCGTGAATTGTTGCCGAGGCGGGTCAACCTCTGCAGGGATGCGGGGCTCCGATTTATGGGGCCCCTGGTCGGGAGAGATGCCTACGGGTGTCAAGCGGGGCGTCCGGGGAGCAGAACATGCCGGAACTCCAGAGCGACCCGAGGCCCGAACTCATGCGTTTCGAGCCCCCGTCGGGTCCCGTCGACGGCGGTCAGCAGGTGACGGTCCATGGCAACCACCTGCAGTACGTCATCGACATCTACTTCGACATCTACTTCGACCACGACGCGTGCATCATCAAGGAGCAGCAGGCCAACAAGATGGTCCTCATCACCCCGGCCCACTCCGAAGGCGTCGCTGAAGGGCACCAGAGGGGTCCGGTCATCGCCGGGCCCTTCTTCTCGCGCTCCCCGTGCGCCGTGGTGAACGAAGGGCGGGCCCGGCTACCTTCGTACTCGTCCCGCACGTACACGCCGTACGAAGGTGGAGACCGTGAAGGCCATCCGTCGATTCACCGTACGTCCCGCCCTTCCCGACCCTCTGTCCCCGCTCGCCGAGCTCGCGCGCAACCTCCGCTGGTCCTGGCACACCCCCACCCGTGAGCTCTTCGAGGCCGTCGACCCCGAGCTGTGGGCCGCGTCCGGCGGCGACCCCGTGCGGCTGCTCGGCAGCGTGCCGCCCGCGCGGCTCGCCCGCCTCGCCCATGACGAGCCGTTCCTGCGGCGCCTCGCGGAGGCCTCCGACGGGCTGCGGGAGTACCTCACCGGGGACCGCTGGTACCAGGAGCAGGCCGCCGACCGCGGTGGTGAACTCCCGCGCGGCGTCGGCTACTTCTCGCCCGAGTTCGGCATCACGGCCGCCCTGCCGCAGTACTCGGGCGGGCTCGGCATCCTCGCAGGCGACCACCTCAAGGCGGCCAGCGACCTGGGGGTCCCGCTCATCGGGGTCGGGCTGCTCTACCGGCACGGCTACTTCCGCCAGTCCCTGTCCCGCGACGGCTGGCAGCAGGAGACCTATCCGGTGCTCGACCCGAACGAGCTGCCGCTGACCCTCCTGCGCGAGGCGGACGGCCGCCCCTGCCAGGTCGCGATCGCCCTTCCCGGCGGCCGCTCGCTGCGCGCCCACGTCTGGCAGGCGTGCGTCGGACGCGTACCGCTCCTGATGCTCGACTCGGACGTCGAGGAGAACGACCCCGGCGCCCGCGAGGTGACCGACCGGCTCTACGGCGGCGGCAGCGAACACCGGCTGCTCCAGGAGATGCTGCTCGGCATCGGCGGGGTGCGCGCCATACGGGCGTACTGCCGGCTCACCGGGCACGCGGAGCCCGAGGCTTTCCACACCAACGAAGGCCACGCGGGCTTCCTCGGCCTGGAACGCATCCACGAACTGGCCGAGCAGGGCGTGGAGTTCGACACCTCGCTCGAAGTGGTCAGGGCGGGCACGGTCTTCACCACCCACACGCCCGTCCCCGCCGGCATCGACCGCTTCGACCGCGAACTGGTCGCCCGGCACTTCGGCCCGGACGCCGAGCTGCCCCGCATCGACGTCGAGCGGATACTGCGGCTCGGCATGGAGACGTATCCGGGCGGCGAGCCCAACCTCTTCAACATGGCGGTGATGGGCCTGCGCCTCGGACGGTGCGCGAACGGCGTCTCCACCCTGCACGGCAAGGTGAGCCGCGAGATGTTCGCGGGCCTGTGGCCGGGATTCGACGCCGACGAGGTCCCGATCTCCTCCGTCACCAATGGCGTGCACGCCCCGACCTGGGTGGCCCCCGAGGTCTTCCGGCTCGGCGCCCGCCAGATCGGCGCCCAGCGGACGGAGGACGCCCTGTCGGTGGGCGGCTCGGAGCGCTGGGACGCGGTCGCCGAGATCCAGGACGCCGACATCTGGGCGCTCCGGCGTGAGCTGCGCGGGCAGTTGGTGACGGAGGTCAGGCGGCGGCTCTACGCCTCGTGGCGCGGCCGTGGCGCGGCCAGCGCCGAACTGGGCTGGATCGACGACGTACTGGACCCGGACGTCCTGACGATCGGCTTCGCGCGCCGCGTCCCTTCGTACAAACGCCTGACCCTGATGCTGCGGGACCGCGACCGCCTGATGGATCTGCTCACCCACGATGAGCGGCCGATCCAGATCGTCGTGGCAGGAAAGGCGCATCCGGCGGACGACGGTGGCAAACGCCTCATCCAGGAGCTGGTGCGCTTCACGGACGACCCGCGGGTGCGCCACCGCGTCGTCTTCCTGCCGGACTACGGCATGGCGATGGCCCAGAAGCTGTACCCCGGCTGCGACGTCTGGCTGAACAACCCGCTCCGCCCGCTGGAGGCGTGCGGCACGAGCGGCATGAAGGCCGCGCTGAACGGCTGCCTCAACCTCTCGGTCCTGGACGGCTGGTGGGACGAATGGTTCGAGCCGGACTTCGGCTGGGCGATTCCCACGGCGGACGGTTCGGCGACGGACGACGACCGGCGGGACGATCTGGAGGCGGCGGCGCTGTACGACCTGCTGGAGCGCCGGATCACGCCCCGCTTCTACGAGCAGGGCCCCGGCGGTCTCCCCGACCGCTGGATCGAGATGGTCCGCCGGACGCTGACGCGGCTGGGCCCGAAGGTCCTCGCCGGGCGGATGGTCCGTGACTACGTGGAGGGTCTCTACGTCCCCGCCGCGCGGGCGCATCGGGCGCTGGACGTGGCCGCGGCAGGGGAGTTGGCCTCCTGGAAGGCCCGGGTGCGGGGGGCGTGGCCGCGGGTCGCCGTCGACCATGTCGAGGCGACCGCGTTCGGGGCGACGGCCGAACTCGGCTCGACGCTCGCGCTGCGGGTCCGGGTGCGGCTCGGGGAGCTGACGCCGGACGACGTGGAGGTGCAGGCGATCGCGGGACGGGTCGATCCGGAGGATCACATCGCGGACCCGGCTTCGGTGTCGCTGAAGCCGGTGGGCGCCCCCACTCCGGAGGGCAGCCGCCTCTACGAGGGACCCCTGACCCTCGACCACGCGGGCCCCTTCGGCTATACGGTGCGCGTTCTGCCGTCGCATCGACTGCTGGCCAGCGGGGCGGAGCTGGGTCTGGTGGCGGTGCCTGCGGAGGGCATGGGGGAGGGGGCTGGGGTGCTGATGCGGTGAGATTGCGGTGTCAGTCCCCTGAAGTATCCTTCCGGCCGCCATGCATCGACCGGGAGGACCAAGAGAATTGACTGGCCTGTCTGCTTTCCCGCTGCCCTTTCAAGCGTCCCGTTCCATATCGTTCGCGACACCCCGAACACTGCGGGAACTTCAGATGATGGAGTGCAGCGCCCATATCCGGGCGAAGCCGGGGTGGTTCGAGAAGATGAACGACGCCGACATCGTCGCCAGGTGGACGCAAGAAGCGGTCGCCCAGGGCCTCACCGAGGCGCAAGTTCGTTACGTGCTTGCCGAACTCGCGTATTACGCCGCATTGCGCGACGGACAGACCGGCATAGAGGTGTCCGCCGTCGACGGAGTGTGGCAGTCGGACACGCTGGTCGACGACGAGCTCGGATCCCGGCTGCGCGAGGCGGTCCGGGTTCTGGAAGAGGTCCCCGAAGACGAGAAGGACTGGCACCCCGGATCCGACGGCCAGGTACTGGATCTGGTGCATCCCTCACTGTTCTGCCTGGTGAACGAGGCGAGCGGAGCGCCCGAGCGGGCTTGGGAGAACCCGACCAACCGCTATTCGCAGCACGAATTCTCCGAGAAGTTCCAGTGGCTTCCCACGGACGTCGACGTCAGTGAAGACGGCGATGTCGCCTTCCGTTCGTACGTCAACAACGTCCACCCCGAGAGGCATCGCGAACTGGCCGCAGTCCTCCCGGACTTGTTCGCACGCCTGCGTCCGCTGTTCGAGAACGTACTCACCGATCTGCGCCACCCGCGGCCCCTGCGGATCGAGGCCGATCCTTACGGGTGGTACGACTCGGAGCCGGAGTATCCGGACAGGTCTTCCTTCAGTGATGACGAGGCCCACGACAAGGCCGTCAGTGCCTACGAAGAGGCCCAGGACGATTGGTGGGAGAACCGCAGCCCGGTCATCCCGGACGCCCCTGCCTTCACCCCGCCCGAGTTGCCCGACGACTTCGCCCGATTCGACCTGCGCGGCCGTCGTCTCCAGGTCATCGTCAAGCTCGCCACCATTCATCTCACTCCGGACAAGCCCGAGTACGCCGGTGGTTCCTGGCATGTCGAGGGGATGCTGAATGAGCGGATCGTCTCGACCGGCATTTACTACTGGGACAGCGAGAACATCACCGAAAGCCGGCTGAGTTTCCGGGCGGCACTCGACGACCCGAACTACGAACAGAACGACGACAATGGCGTGCGTGAGGTCTACGGCCTGGAGAACGAAGACGCACTGAACCAGATGCTGGGATCGGCATCGACCCCGGCGGGCCGCTGCCTGGCGTTCCCGAACATCCTGCAACACCGCGTCGGCTCGTTCCGCCTCACGGACGCCACCCGTCCCGGGCATCGCAAAATTCTCGCGTTCTTCCTGATCGACCCGTCGGAAAAGATCGTCTCGACATCCGATGTGCCACCGCAGCAGCCATGGTCCGAGACCTCGACCATGACGCTCGAACAGGCCAAGAGCTACCGCGAACAACTCATGCAGGAACGCAAGTTCTTCGTCGACGAACACAACGAGCAGCTCTACGAGCGGGAGTTCTCCCTGTGTGAGCACTGATCCTGTGTGAGCACTGATCACCAAGAGCGGCACCCGGGGGGAGGCCTCCCGGGTGCCGCTCTGCGCTGACCTGGGGCGCAGGAACGGATCGGCCGTGCAACCGTCGGGTTTCCGCCAGACGTCCTGACCTTGTACGTTCATGCGTACTCAGGGCAGTTGATGATGTGGGTGTAACGGGGGTTGCGGGATGGCGGGCCATAGACCGCGGGATTGGCATGTCCTGGATCTGGACAAGGATCCGACTCCGGGTGATCCGGACCGGGTTCGCAGTCTCGCCAAGAACCTGCATGACTTCTCCGACGATGTGGGCAGGGTCCTTCGCGACATCAAGGGGATGGCGGGCGAGGACGCGATCCTGAAGTGGGCGGGCAAGACGGCTGACGC
>NZ_JBHYIG010000372.1:0-8383 GCF_042740015.1 Streptomyces sp. NPDC059037 | reverse complement strand
GGCGGGGGTGGGGTTTAATGACCCCGGGGGGGGGGGGGGGGTGGGGGGGGGGCCGGCCGGGGTGCCCGTGGGGGGGGTTTTGGGGCTACGCCACCCTCTGGGTGCCTTCGCGGTCGCCGCCGGGCTGGGGCTCGCCCTCGCCCCTTCCCTGTTCACCGTTTCGTACGGCGGCGCCCTCGCCCTCTTCGCACTGCTGATGGGCCGCAGGGCCGAGCACGCTCGGCCCGCCGTCATCGCCTTCGCGGGAATCGCGGTCGCCGGCACCGCCAAGATTGCCTGGCGGGGCGTCGACCCCGTCGTCGAGTGGCTCGTGTTGATGGGGACCCTGCTCTTCGGGGCCGTCTTCCCGTGGCTCGCAGGCCGCTACTGGCGCCAGGGACGCGAACTCGCCGCCGCCGGCTGGGCCCGCGCCGGCCACCTGGAGCGCGAGCAGCGCATCGTCGCCGACCGCGCCCGGCTGCGGGAGCGGGCCAGGATCGCCCAGGACATGCACGACTCCCTGGGGCACGAGTTGAGCCTCATCGCGGTCCGGGCCGGTGCGTTGCAGGTCGCCGCCGACCTGCCGGACCCGCACCGCGCCGCCGTCGCCGACCTCCGCGCCGCCGCTTCGGACGCCACGGACCGGCTGCACGAGATCATCGGGCTGCTGAGAGAAGACGGCGACGAGGCCGCGCCGCTCGCCCCGGCGGGCGAGACCGTCGCGGAGCTGGTCGAGCGCGCGGCAGGCTCGGGACTCCCGGTCCGGTACATCGCCGAGGGTGACGCGACGCGCCCCGAGTCGACCGGGACGGAGTCCGAACGCACCGTCCACCGAGTCGTCCAGGAAGCCCTCACCAACGCCGCCCGGCACGCCCCCGGCGCCCCGGTGACGGTCGAGAACGTGCGGGACGCGGTCACGGGCACGACCGTCGTGACCGTGACCAACGGTCCCGCCGAGCAACCGGCAGCCCCCGCGCCCGGCGGCGGCTCGGGCATCGTCGGGCTGAAGGCCCGGCTCTGCGACCTCGGCGGCACCCTCGACGCAGGCCCGCACGGCGACGGCTTCCGCGTCGTCGCACGGCTCCCCGCAGGGCACACCACCCCTGCGCCCGCCCCCGCACCGGGCGGCGTCGTCATCTCGTACGCGAGACGGCGGACGGCTCTCGCCTTCGGGGCCGCCGTCGCCACCGGCGTGCTCCTCGTCGGTGGCGCCTTCGCCTGGTACGCGTACTCCCGCTCGCACTCGGTCCTCGAACCCGCCGACTACGCGCGGCTGCGCGTCGGACAGCCGCAGGACGCGGCCGAGCGGCTGCTGCCGGACCGGGCCGCGTCCGATCCGCCGAAGGAGCGCGCCCCGAGCCCGCCGCCGGCGGGCGCCGACTGCCGCTACTACCGCGCGAGCGGTGAACTCTTCGTCACCGTCGAGCACTTCAGGGTCTGCTTCGAGGGCGGGGCTGTCGTGGAGAAGAGCGTGATCCCGAAGGCCGGGGGCCGCGAGAAGGCACTGGAAGAGGAGAAGGAGTGGGTGCGGTGATCCGCGTACTGCTGGCCGACGACGAGGCGATGATCCGCGCGGGCGTCCGCGCGATCCTCGGCGCGGGCGATGACATCGAGGTCGTCGCGGAGGCGGGCGACGGGCGCGCGGCCGTGGAGCTCGCGCAGGCCCACCGGCCCGATGTCGCGCTGCTCGACATCCGGATGCCGGGGCTCGACGGCCTCGCCGCGGGCGAGGAGACCGTACGGACGGTGCCGGGCACCGCGGTCGCGATGCTGACGACGTTCTCCGAGGACGCGTACGTCGCACGGGCGCTCGGCGGTGGAGCCACGGGGTTCCTGCTGAAGTCCGGCGATCCGCACGAACTCATCGCGGGCGTACGCGCGGTGGCGGGCGGCGCCGCCTTCCTCTCGCCGAAGGTGGCCCGGCACGTCATCGACGGCTACGGCGCCCGGCGCGTCGGCCGCGGTGCGCAGGCCCGCTCCCGGACGGCCGCCCTGACCCCGCGGGAGCGGGAAGTTCTCGGCCTGGTGGGGGAGGGGCTCTCCAATCCGGAGATCGCCGCCCGCCTCCACCTAGTCGAAGGCACGGTCAAGGCATACGTGAGCGCGGTCCTCGACCGACTGGGGGTCAAGAACCGCGTTCAGGCGGCGATCGTGGCGTACGAGGCGGGGATTGTGGGGGGTTGAATGCCGCGCCCGAAGGGGGCGCGGGGAACTGCGCGAGCAACCACGACGTCACCCGCAGACATGCACGGCCCTTGCCCCGCAGGGCCTCAGCGGCGGTGCGACACAGGCGTGTGCGGTGTCGCGTACGTCGCCGGGCCCGGGCCCGCGAACCACCGGACGACCCCGGTCGAGGACCCCCGCATGCTCTCGACGACCCGCGCCACGGGCCGAGTGGCCAGACGGACGAGCAGGAAGGCCAGCACGGCGCCGAGGATCAGGCCGACGGCCACGTCGTGCGGATAGTGCACGCCCACGAAGACCCGCGAGAAGGCCATGAGCACGGCCATCGGCAGCGTCAGCGCGGCGATGCGCGGCCAGGCGACGGCGAGGCCGACCGCCGCGGCACCGGCGATCGTCGAGTGGTTGCTGGGGAAGGACCAGTCGCCGTGCGGCGGGCACGCGACGAGCGGTGCGAGCGCCCCGGAGACCGCCCGGCACGGGCGCTCCTCGTCGATCCCCGATTTGATCAACTCGCTGCACACATACGCCACCGCGGTGACGAGCGGGGCGAGCACCGCTATCGCTACGGCGCGCGGGTCACCGCGCCGGGAGCGCCACCAGGCGACTATGAAGAGCACGCCGAAGAGCAGCAGTCCCAGCTCCGTCCACACCTCGGCGGTGTGCTGCACCCAGGCCGGGGTGTCGTGGGCGAATTCGGTGATGTCGCGGTAGAGATCGTCGGTCATGGTGTCCATGATTACGGACGGTACGGAGTGGGCCCGAATCGTCACATCCGGCGATCGACCTGTCCCGACCCCTGACGACAGACAGGGGTGAGGGGGGAACGGGCTGTAGCCGAGGCAAGCGGAGTGGGTCGTTCCGAGATGATGATCCGCAAACTTTGTTGCCTGGGGCGGCGGGTGGGGCAGGAGAAGGCCCGGATCTCTCGTAAGGTTTGGGCGTGGGATCTCTGCGCAATCCGGTCGGGCCGCTTCCCTCCACCATTTACTGGCGTCGGAGGGCCGTTCTGCTGTCCCTTGTCGGGCTGCTCGCGCTCCTCGCTGTGTGGGTGCTGACGCTGGGCGGTGGCGGCGGGAAGAACACCGCCGACGGGCCGTCAGGTTCCGGGCCCGCCACGTCCATCACACCCGGCCCCTCCGGCTCCGGGCCCGCCATCAGTGAACACCCGGGCGGGCGCGACGAGTCGGACGGCGAGGGCTCCGGAGGCGGCTCGGGCTCGGGCGGCGGTTCAGGAGACGGCTCGGGCTCCGGTGACTCCGACGGTGACTCCGACGGTGCCTCCGGCGGCGGCGACGGCAGCGGGTCGGACGACGGCGCCAAGGGCGGTGGCGGCGCGGGCAGTCAGCTGCCCGCGGGGTCGCGGCTGCCCGACTGTGTGCGCGGCGACGTGAAGTTGAAGCTGCGCAGCGTCCAGAACACGTACGAGATCGGTGAGAAGCCGAAGTTCGAGATCATCGCCCAGAACGGTGCGGGCAAGGCCTGCAAGGTGGATCTCGGCGGCAAGGGAACGGTCTTGACGATCACTCAGACCAAGAGTGACAAGGAGGTCTGGTCGTCGGCGGACTGCCCTGCCGGGGGCGGCAGCCTGCTGCTGCGCGTGCCGGGGGACGGGCGCGTCACGCACACCGTGGAGTGGGACCTGCGGCCTAGCGCACCGAACTGCGCGACTCCCTCCGCGGGGGGAGTCGACCCGGGTACGTATCTCGTCGAGGCCAAGTCTCCGGGCCTGGGTTCGGCGCAGGCGTCGTTCGTGCTTGAGGAGAGCTGACGGTCGATGGGCGGTTTGCCGCGCCCCGTAAGGGGCGCGGCAGAACTGCGCGACCAGCCCCCCCCCACCGGCCCGCAGATCCATGGCCGCACTCCCGGCAGAGCGCTAGACGTACCGCTCCAGGATCGACGACTCGGCAAGACGCGAGAGCCCCTCGCGGACGCTCCGGGCCCGCGCTTCACCCACCCCGTCCACCGTCTGAAGGTCATCGACGCTCGCAGCGAGCAACTTCTGCAGTCCGCCGAAGTGCTCGACAAGGCGGTCGATGATCGCGCCCGGCAGCCGCGGCACCTTCGCCAGGAGGCGGAAGCCCCGCGGCGAGACCGCGGAGTCAAGGGCCTCCGGGGAGCCGGTGTAGCCCAACGCCCGTGCCACGATCGGCAGTTCGAGCAGCTCCGCATGGCTCAGCGCGTCCAGCTCGAAGAGCGCCTCGTCCACCGTGCGGGAGCGCTTCGCGGTCGGCTCCGGGACGTAGTCCCGGACCACCAGCTCGCGCTCCGGCTCGACGCCCGCGATCAACTCGTCCAGTTGGAGGGCGAGCAGACGGCCGTCGGTGCCGAGCTCCACCACGTACTCGGCGATCTCCGTGGCGATGCGGCGCACCATTTCCAGGCGCTGGGCGACCGCCGTGACATCGCGGACCGTCACCAAGTCCTCGATCTCCAGGGCGGAGAGCGTGCCCGCGACCTCGTCGAGGCGGAGCTTGTAGCGCTCCAGGGTCGCGAGCGCCTGGTTCGCGCGGGACAGGATCGCCGCCGAGTCCTCCAGGACGCGGCGCTGTCCGTCCACGTAGATCGCGATGAGGCGCATGGACTGGGAGACGGAGACCACGGGGAAGGCAACCTGCTTGGACACGCGGTCCGCGGTGCGGTGCCGGGTGCCCGTCTCCTCGGTGGGGATCGTCGGGTCGGGGACGAGCTGCACGCCCGCCCGCAGGATCTTGGTGACGTCCTTGTCGATGACGATGCCGCCGTCGAGCTTGCAGAGCTCGCGCAGCCGCGTCGCCGTGAACTCGACGTCCAGGATGAAGCCGCCCGTGCACATCGATTCGACGGTCTTGTCCCAGCCGAGGACGATGAGCCCTCCGGTGTTGCCGCGGAGGATCCGCTCGAGGCCGTCGCGCAGGCCTGTGCCCGGCGCGACCGCGCTCAGGGAGGCGCGCATCAGCCCATCTGCACCGGAGCTTCCACCGGGCTTGCCGGGAGCTGACGCCCGGTCGTTGGCTGCCACTGCACTCCTCGGGTCGCGGGTTGTCCAAGCCCCGGTCCGTACGACTGCTTCGTACGGATGGGCGAGACCAGGGCAAAGTCTACCGGCGGTCTTCCTCCTCCCGCGGGGCCTCTCTGCGACGCGACCTCGGAAGCACGCGCAGCGCGTCCCCCATGTCGGCGACTTCGGTGACCTTCATGCCGGGCGGGACCTTGCCGGGGTCGGCGGGAACGAGGGCGTGCGTGAAGCCCAGACGGTGCGCCTCGGCCAGTCTGCGCTGGACCCCGGTGACCCGTCTGACCTCGCCCGCGAGGCCCACTTCGCCGATCGCGACCAGGTTCTTGGGCAGCGGGGTGTCGCTCGCCGCGCTGGCCAGGGCGAGCGCGATGGCGAGGTCCGCGGCCGGCTCGGAGAGCTTCACGCCGCCCACCGTGGCGCTGTAGATGTCGCGCTTGCCGAGCGCGGAGATGCGGCCGCGCTGCTCCAGGACGGCCAGCATCATCGAGACGCGGGAGGTCTCGAGGCCCGATGTGGTGCGGCGGGGGGAGGGGATCTGCGAGTCGACCGTGAGCGCCTGGACCTCGGCCACCAGGGGGCGGCGGCCCTCCAGGGTGACCGTCAGGCAGGTGCCGGGAACGGCCTCCGCGCGGCGGGTGAGGAAGAGGCCGCTGGGGTCGGCGAGGCCGGTGATGCCCTCGTCGTGCAGCTCGAAGCAGCCGACCTCGTCCGTCGTCCCGTAGCGGTTCTTGACGCCTCGGACGAGACGCAGGCGCGCGTGGCGGTCGCCCTCGAAGGACAGGACGACGTCCACGAGGTGCTCCAGGAGGCGCGGTCCCGCGATCGCGCCGTCCTTGGTGACATGGCCGACCAGGAGCGTCGACATCGCGCGCTCCTTGGAGGCGCGGATCAGGGCGCCCGCCACCTCGCGGACCTGGGCCATGCCGCCCGGCGCCCCGTCGATCTCCGGCGACGCGACCGTCTGGACCGAGTCGAGGATCAGGAGGGACGGCTTCACCGCGTCCAAGTGGCCGAGCACGGCGGCGAGATCGGTCTCCGCCGCCAGGTAGAGGTGGTCGTCGATGGCCTTGATGCGGTCCGCGCGCAGCCGGACCTGGCTCGCCGACTCCTCGCCGGTGACGTAGAGCGTGCGGTGCTCGTCACTGGCCGCCTTCGCCGCCACGTCCAGGAGCAGCGTCGACTTGCCGACGCCCGGCTCGCCCGCGAGCAGCGCCACGGCACCGGGGACGAGGCCGCCGCCCAGGACGCGGTCCAGTTCCGGTACGCCGGTGGAGCGGGCGGTGGCCTGGCGGCCGTCGACCTGGCCGATGGGCAGGGCGGAGGAGGTGACGCGGCCGGGGGCGGTGGTGCGGACAGCGGGCGCGCCGTACTCCTCGACCGTCCCCCAGGCCTGGCATTCGGGGCAGCGGCCGAGCCACTTGGCCGTCTGCCAGCCGCACTCGGTGCAGCGGTAGGACGGCCGGTCCTTGCTCGACTTCGTACGGGCAGCCATGAACCGAACCGTAGCGGGCAGCACTGACAACGCGGCACGCGCGCCGATCCCCAGGGGGCGCGGGTCACGGAATCATGGGTTCCTGTCCCCTTTTGAGGGATCTGTTCACCCGTAAGGATTAAATGTGCTCAAGAGGGAAGAGGGACCCGGCATCATCCGCCTAACTTCGCACGGGTGATGAGCAGCAGGCCGGAATCCCCCACGCAAGCAACCGGCGCACACCGGGCGCACAGAGACGCGCGCCAGCGCGTAGTGCCCCGCCCGGTGCCGCACGCGCCGCCCGCACGCTACGAACCTTGTCTGGACGGCCTGTTCACGTACTGCCTGTCCGTCCTCTGTGATCACGACGCCGCGACCACCGCCCTGGGCGACGTACTGGCCATCGCCGAGCGCCGCGGCTCGCGCGGTCCCGCCGCCGCGTCCGAACTAAGACCCTGGCTGTACGCGCTCGCGCGCTGGGTCTGCCTGCGGGCGCTCGCCGACGCCAGGCGCAAGCGGCAGGGCGGCGCGCACGCCTCCGCCGGGAGCGCCTCCCCGAAGGCCTCCGCTTCCGCCGCGCGACAGCCGGACGACGAGACGGACCGGCAGCGGCGCCGCGAACTCGCCCAGCTGGCCTGGCCGGAGGCCGCGGGGACGACTCCGGAGCAGCGGGAGGCCCTGGAGCTAGCCGTCCGCCACCAGCTCGCCCCCCAGGAGGTCGCAGCCGTCGTCGGCCTCGACCTCGGCAGGACCCGCGACCTCCTCGCGTCCGCCGCCTGCGAGGTGGAGCGCACCCGGGCCGCGCTCGCCGTCGTGGAGACCGGCACCTGCCCGATCGTCGCCCGCCTCACCGGCGACAACCAGCTCCTCCTGGGCACGGCCCTGCGCCGCGAGCTCGTCCGGCACGTCGACGACTGCCCGCGCTGCCGGCTCACCGCCGAGCGCGCGGGCTCCGGGGCGTGGCCCGGCACGGCGGCCTCGCCGGCCGCGCTGCCCGTCGTCGAGGCACCGCGCCCCGCCGTGCACGTGGCGATGGCGCACGTCCCGCGCGCGCGTGGCGGCGCTCCGCGCTTCGACCGGCGGGGCTTCCCGATGGACCCCAAGGACCACGCCGCCCGCCGCGACCGGCTACGCGCGCGTGCCGTGACGACAACGGTCGTCGCCACCGTGATCGCCGCTCCGGTGCTCGCCCTCTGGGCGGCATACCGCGGGGCGCCGCTGACCGGAGAGGGCGCGGACGGCACCTCCGTCAGCGCCAGCGAGGCGGGCGGTCCCCACGGCATGGACGGCGACCGGCGCCGTGAGGACTACGAGAACGCGGGCAACGCGCAGGCACCGCCGGACCACCGGTTCACCGCGGGCAGCCGCTCACCGGACGTCTCCGTAGAGGTCATCAGCGGCGGTTCGCCGCCGTCGCACTCCTCGACGGGGCCCGGTCGGCTCACCGTGGCGGCACAGCCGAGCGGCGGCACGACGCTGATCACGCTGACGGCCTCCGGGGGCGAGCCGGTCCGCTGGTCGGCGAGCGCCGGCGCCTCCTGGCTCTACCTGAGCCGCTCCTCCGGAACGCTCTCGCCGGGCGAGACGTTCACGATCCGGGTGTACGTGGACCACGACCGTGAGCCCGCTGGCCACTGGAGCGCGCGGGTGTCCATCGCCCCCCCGGGGGCGATCGTCACGAACAACGCGTACTCGCGTGGCAAGCGCCCCACCTCCCCGCCCCCGCCGCCGAAGCCCACACTCCCCTCCCCGAC